>CAMNYG010000056.1 GCA_946570335.1 uncultured Dietzia sp.
CGGCGCCCGAGGCACGGGCCGCCCGTGCATCCGACCCGTCCGAGTGGGGTCGGGTCGATGAGTCGGGTGCCGTCTTCGTGCGCACCGCGGACGGGGAGCGTCAGGTCGGCTCCTGGCAGGCCGGGGAGCCTGCCGAGGGGCTCGCGCATTTCGGTCTGCGGTTCGACGATCTCGCAGCCGAGGTGGCCCTGCTGGAGACCCGCCTGGACACCCATCCCCAGGACGCTCGCAAGACGCGGGCGTCAGCCGAGGCACTCGCGGAGCAGATTCCCGACGCCGCGGCGGTGGGCGATCTGGACTCGCTCGCCGCGCGTGTCGCGACGGTGATCGAACGGTCCGTCGAGGTCGAGGCCGAGGCCCGACGGCGTAAGGACGAGCAGCGTGCCGCTTCGATCGCCCGTAAGGAGGTGCTCGCAGCCGAGGCCGAGGAGATCGCTGCGTCGTCGACGCAGTGGAAGGCCGCCGGTGACCGACTACGGGAGATCCTGGAAGAGTGGAAGACCATCCGCGGGATCGACCGCAAGACCGACGATCTCCTGTGGAAGCGGTTCTCCAAGGCCCGGGAGGGGTTCAACCGGCGCCGCGGATCGCATTTCGCCGAGCTGGACCGCAACCGCGCCTCGGTCAAGCGAGTCAAGGAGGAGCTGGTCGAGCGGGCCGAGGCCATGTCCGGGTCCACGGATTGGAACGAGACCGCGACCGCCTATCGTCGCCTGATGGACGAGTGGAAGGCGGCCGGTCGGGCGCCTCGCGAGGCCGATGACGCGCTGTGGAAGCGCTTCAAGGCGGCACAGGACACCTTCTTCGACGCTCGACATGCGGCAGCGGCGGAACGAGATGCGGAGTTCGAGGAGAACGCCACCGCCAAGGAGGCGCTTCTCGACCAGTACAAGGGGCGCATCGATCCCGGCGCCGATCTCGCGGGTGCCCGTTCGGCCCTGCGCGAACTCCAGTCGCGGTGGGAGGAGATCGGCAAGGTTCCGCGCAACCGGATGGGAGAGCTCGAGGGACGGATCCGCGCGATCGAGAAGGCCGTTTCCGACGCGGCGGACACCGAGTGGCGCCGTACCGACCCCGAGGCCAAGGCGCGCGCCGGCCAGTTCTGGGATCGTGTGCGGGAGTTTGAGGACCAGGCCGACAAGGCCGACGCCGCGGGCAAGATCGAGGATGCGCGGAAAGCCCGTGCCCAAGCCGCCCAGTGGCGCGAGTGGGCCGAGACCGCCGAGAAGGCCGTCGACACCCGCTGAGCCTGCACGGAGACGACAGGAGGGGCGGGGCGCTTCAGCGCCCCGCCCCTTTTGTACTCGGACCGTGAGATCAGTGGGCCTCGCCCTTGCGGGCGAACTCCTCCAGATCACGCTGCTCCGGCGTGCGGGCCCAGAGCACACCCGCGAGAGTGCCGACGAGCAGGAACAAGAGGATCACGCTCAGGTAGAGACCGATGCCAGGGCCGCCGAAGCCCTGGAAGTCCGGATCGGGGCCGCGACCGGACTGCCGCAGCCAGATGGCCAGGACGCCGTACACCGCGGCCACACAGGTGGCGCTCCATGCGATCCCTGCGGCCCACCACTTCTGGGTGAGGATCATGACGCCACCGAAGAGGATCGTTCCCACCGAGTACAGCAGAACGAAGATGTGAGACGGCAACGAGGTCTGCTGCTCCCGTGCCGCTTCGGTGAAGAACAAGACGTCGAAGCCACGCACCCCGGCGCTGTGTGGCAGGACCAGGAACACGGCCAGCAGGACGATGAGAATCGTCGACGCGAGGTATGCGCGCCCGATCACGAGAGTCCGGCCGAGGATGCGGTCCTGTCGCCGCATCTCCGACTCCGCGTTGCGGGTGACTTCCATGATCCCGGCGATGGGATCGGGGCGATCCTCGTTATTCACGTGGGGCATCCCTTCTCGGTGACGTCGTCGGTCGCGGTCTCTCGGCGCACTGTGGGCAGACCGAGTCCCACGCCGATCGGTGGGGTCTCGGGTTTCTCCCCCGCCTCGTGGCGGTCGCCGGCACGCGTGGCGCGGTGGCTGAGCACCCCGCCGTCGGCAAGGAGGTGGTGCGGTGCGGCCGCGGTGATGGTCGTGGTGATGACGTCGCCGGGCCGGATGCGCGAACCGTGCTCGCCGACCGGTGCGAAGTGCACGAGCCGTCCGTCCCGGCCGCGCCCGGTCATCCGTGCGGTGGCGGCGTCCTTCCGCCCCTCATCCGCGGTGACGAGCACCTCTACCACCCGTCCGACCAGTGCCTGGTTCTCCTCCAGGGTGATCCGCTCCTGTAGGGCGATGAGTCGTTCGTAGCGCTCCTGTACCACGGCCTTGGGGATCTGGTTGTCCATCGTGGCCGCCGGGGTCCCCGGACGCGGCGAGTACTGGAAGGTGAACGCGCTGGAGAACCGGGCCTTCTCGACCAGGTCGAGCGTGGCCTGGAAGTCCTCCTCGGTCTCTCCGGGGAACCCCACGATGATGTCGGTCGTGATGGCGGCCTCGGGCATCGCGGCACGTACCCGATCGATGATGCCGAGGAACTTCTCCGACCGGTAGGAGCGGCGCATGGCGCGCAACACTCTGTCAGAACCCGACTGCAGCGGCATGTGCAGCTGCGGGCACACCGTCGGTGTGGTGGCCATGGCCTCGATCACGTCGTCGGTGAACTCCGCGGGATGGGGAGAGGTGAACCGGACCCGTTCGATTCCCTCGATCCGGCCGGTGGCCTTGAGCAGTTTGGCGAACGCGCCCTTGTCGGAGGGCTCGTCCGGATCATGGAAAGAACGGCCGTACGCGTTGACGTTCTGCCCGAGCAGGGTCACCTCGAGGACGCCCTCGTCCGCGAGCGCCTGGACCTCGGCGAGCACCTCGCCCGGTCGGCGGTCCACCTCCTTGCCCCGCAGCGAGGGGACGATGCAGAACGTGCACGTGTTGTTGCACCCCACGGACACCGACACCCAGCCCGCGTACGCGGAGTCCCGGGTGGCGGGGAGGGTCGACGGGAAGTGCTGCAATGAGTCCGCAATCTCGACCTCGGCACGCCGATTGTGCCGCGAGCGTTCGAGAAGGGTCGCGAGATGACCGAGGTTGTGGGTGCCGAAGACGACGTCCACCCAGGGAGCCCGGGAAACCACGACGTCCTTGTCCTTCTGTGCCAGGCAGCCCCCCACGGCTATCTGGAGCCGGGGGTTAGCATCCTTCCAGGGACGCAGGTGCCCCAGGGTTCCGTACAGCCGGTTATCCGCGTTCTCACGGACCGCGCACGTGTTGAACACCACCAGGTCAGGCAGTACCCCAGCGTCCGGGTCGGCCTCCCCCTCGAACGGGATGTAACCGGCTTCTTCGAGAACTCCGGACATGCGCTCCGAGTCATGGACGTTCATCTGGCAGCCGAATGTACGCACCTGGTACGTCCGCAATTCGGTGCCTCCGACAGGTGCGTCCGCGTGTGCCGGCTGCTGGTCGGTCACGAGAGAGTTCACGCAGGCCAGGGTACTCAGGACGAGGCGTAGGCCGCCAATTCGGCATCCACCACGGCCAGTGCCAGCCCCGTGGGATAACCCCGCCGGGCCAGGAAGGCCACCAGTCGGCGGCGCTCCCCTTCATCCTGACGGGGGCCGACCGCGCCGCGACGCCGGGCCAGCCGGGCGCGAACGAGCTCGGCTGCCTGGTGGCGGTCCTCCGAGACATCGATATCCGCCACCGCATCGGCGATGTGCGCCTCCGCCACGCCCTTGTCCCGGAGCTCTCGTTCGAGCGCCCCGCGCGACTTCCCGCGGCGGCTGCGCCGGCCGCGCACCCACTCGGCCGCGAATTCCGCGTCGTTGATCAGACCCCACACACGGACACGGTCCAGCGCCTCGTCGACGGCCTCGACCGGGTGGTCCTTCTCCAGCAATCGCTGACGCAACTCGTGCTCGCTGCGCGGCCGGTATCGAAGCAGCCGCAACGCCACCGTGGCGGCCTCGTGGGCCTCGGGCGCCAACGGAGGGAGGTCCTGGGACTTCGATGGTCTCGCCTCGACAGCGGCGACAGCCGCCCGGAGCCCTTCAGTGTCGAGTTCCGGGCGCTGTCCACCGGTGTGTGACCGATCCACCGGACTCAGAACTCGACGGGCACCACGTCGATCGGTGCATCCTCGTCCGTACCGGCCTCGATCTCCGCGATCTCGGCACCGGCCCCGATGTTGAGTTTGTCCAGGATCTTCCGCTCGATCTCATCACGGACGGACGGGTTCTCCCGGAGGTAGCGGCGCGCGTTCTCCTTACCCTGGCCCAGCTGGTCCTGCCCATAGGTGAACCAGGAGCCGGACTTCTTGATGAAGCCGTTCTCCACGCCCATGTCGATGAGCGAGCCCTCACGGCTGATGCCCTCGCCGTAGATGATGTCGAACTCGGCGATCTTGAAGGGCGGAGCAACCTTGTTCTTGACGACCTTGACCTTGGTGCGGTTACCGACCGCGTCGGCACCGTCCTTGAGGGTCTCGATACGCCGCACGTCGAGACGAACCGATGCGTAGAACTTCAGCGCCTTACCACCCGTGGTGGTCTCGGGCGAGCCGAACATCACCCCGATCTTCTCGCGCAGCTGGTTGATGAACACCGCAGTGGTGCCGGTGCTGTGCAGCGCGCCAGTCATCTTGCGCAGAGCCTGGCTCATGAGGCGGGCCTGCAGGCCCACGTGACTGTCCCCCATCTCGCCCTCGATCTCCGCGCGCGGGACCAGGGCGGCCACCGAGTCGATGACCAGGATGTCGATCGCACCGGACTTGACCAGCATGTCCGCGATCTCCAGAGCCTGCTCACCCGTGTCCGGCTGCGAGACGATCAGATTATCCGTATCCACACCGAGCTTGCGTGCGTACTCCGGATCGAGTGCGTGCTCCGCGTCGATGAACGCCGCGATACCGCCTGCCGCCTGCGCATTGGCCACCGCGTGGAGTGCCACGGTGGTCTTACCGGAGGATTCCGGTCCATAGATCTCCACCACACGCCCGCGGGGGAACCCGCCGACGCCGAGGGCCACGTCCAGCGACAGCGCCCCCGAGGGGATGACCTGAACCGGAGGACGACTGTCGTCCCCCAACCGCATGACGGAGCCCTTACCGTAGGCCTTGTCGATCTGGGCCAGGGCCAGCTCCAGTGCCTGCTCGCGGTTCTGGGCGGCTCCGGCCTTACCCGTACCCGCCTTGGCCTTTGCTGCCATGTTTCTGCTCCGTTCGTGCTCGACCCCGGCATGCCGCCGATCGGTCTTCGTTTGGTTTCACTCGCGGACGTTACGGGCCGGGTACGACACGAACGGTCGCACGAGACCCGACGACCGCCCCCTGTGGAGAGACGACGCCCTGTGGACGACGGGTACCCACCGTCACGCATCAACCAGTGTAGGAGAACGCCTGTTCGAGGTCGAGCGACACGCCGGGCGGCACGACTAGCGCAGTTGTTCGGGAACGTCGAACTCGTCGCACAGCGCCAGCCAGACATTCTTGACCGAGTGGCCGGAGTCGATCGCCTCGTGCGCCGTGCGGCCACCACATGCCGCGAGGTGGTGGGTACGGACCAGGTGGGCTGCTCGCACCTCCCCGAAGGCCTCTACCGTCCTGGCCTGGAACTCAGTCAGGGTCACGTGCGTCCCTCCTGGTCGGACGACGACGGGCCGCCGGCGATGTCGCCGACGGCCCGTCGTCCATCAGATCACTGCTGTTCGGTTCGCGCCTGCTGCTGCTGCTGTTGCGAGGGGGATGTGGCCGGGTCGGCCTGCCCCTGGCCGAGCTGCCCGGCCGAGCCGGTGCCCTGCCCGAGCTGACCCCCTTCCGCCTTCATCGAAGCACGAATCTGCTCGAGGCGGCTGTGGCCGGCCATCTGGGTGGAGGCCTGCTCGATCTCCATCATCCGGCCCTGGACGGAGTTCTGCGCCAGCTCCGCGGAACCGAGGGCGTTGGCGTACCGCTGCTCGATCTTGTCGCGGACCTGGTCGAGGTTCGGGGTGTTACCACCGGACGAGAGCTCGGACATCGACTGCAGGGAGGCGCTGACCTGCTCCTGCATCTTGGCCTGCTCCAGCTGGCTGAGCAGCTTGGTGCGCTCGGCGACCTTCTGCTGCAGGACCATCGCGTTCTGCTCGACGGCCTTCTTCGCCTGCCCGGCGGCCTGGAGCGACTGGTCGTGCAGGCCCTTGAGGTCCTCCACGTTCTGTTCGGCGGTGACGAGCTGAGCCGCGAACGCCTCCGCGGCGTTCTCGTACTCCGTCGCCTTCTGCAGGTCACCGTTCTGACGGGCCTGATCCGACATCTGCAGAGCCTGCCGGGTGGAACCCTGCAACTTCTCGATGTCCGCGAGCTGACGATTGAGCTTCATCTCGAGCTGGCGCTGGTTGCCGATGACGGCCGCGGCCTGCTGGGAGAGCTGCTGATGCTGACGCTGCGCGTCGGCGATCGCCTGCTGAATCTGGACCTTCGGATCGGCCTTCTCGTCGATCTTCGAATCGAACAACGCCATGAGGTAGCGCCATGCCTTGGTGAACGGATTGGCCATCGCTGCGTAGTGTCCTTCTGCCGATTCGGACGACGGGTCTGTTCTACGGTACCGAACCCCGCCGTGATGGGACCACCGGGAGCCATCCCGGGTGTGGGATCAGGCGGCGAGTACGGGCTCGGAGAAGGTGCCCGGAGGCGAGACCTCCAGCGCCGCCCGGATGAGGATCTCGCCGAGCGACACGTCCAGGGCATCCGAGATCGAGGCGAGCAGTTCGCTCGACGCCTCCTTGCGACCACGCTCGATCTCCGAGAGGTAGCCGGGGCTGACCCGTGCCGTATCCGCGACATCACGCAGCGTCCGACCGGATTCCCCTCGGAGTCCGCGCAACACCGTTCCCAGGGTCTCGCGCAGCAGCGGCGGGCCGCCGGGCTGGTCGGGACGGGGGATCGTGGTCATCTGGATGTTCGGCATCACCGGGTACAACGCCTCGTCCCCGGAATTCGTTCCCGACGTCGTCGTCGTGATCTCCATACCACCGTTCATCGCCCCGGTCTCCCTTCCGACTCGCCCTCGTCGCCGGTCCTCGCCACCTCGGTCACCATCTCCATCGCGGCGACGCACGCACCCACCCGGATTTGGCTGCGGTCCCCCACCAGCGCCAGGCGTTCCGACCACGGCGGGCGACCCGGGACACTCACCCCCACATACACCGTGCCGACCGGCCGGCCCTCCTGCTCTTCCGGGCCGGCCACTCCGGTCAGCCCGATCCCGACACTCGCCCCACACCGGACCGCCGCACCGGCGGCGAGCGCCCGTGCGGTCTCTGCCGACACCGCGCCGAAGC
>CAMNYG010000057.1 GCA_946570335.1 uncultured Dietzia sp.
CGGCCTTGGGATTGCCGATGGTCTGGTCGATGGCCATGATCACCTCGGCCCTGTCCGGATAGGAATGCTCGACGGCCGCGGCGGACACCACTCCGTCGGCAACGACGTTGGTGGAGGTCACGACATCCTCATAGGAATCGCGCCGCGGGGCGAACTGCTCGGAGAAGTCGCCCTCGATGAGGCCGACGATCTCGTCGACGTCCTCCGTGAGCGTCTCCTGCCGGATGGTCATGAGCTTGGTCATGACCTCGGTCGCGAAATCGCGGTAGGTGCCGTCGAGCTCGGCCGCGGAGGCGCGGTCGGCACGAACCGACGCCGCACTGGTGCGCTCACTCACCCACAGTCCGGTCGCGACGATCGCCGCCACGAGGCACACGCCGGCGATCACTGCGACCACGGTCAGTCCGGTCCTCCCACCACCGGTGGGGGTCTGGTCAGACTGTGGCACTAGGTCACTCCATTCGTCAGGATGTCGGCCAGGTCGGCATTCTCGGCGAGCCGGTGATCGGTGCCGAGGTTCAGCTGACGATACGTGTTGCCGTCCGCACCGAAGTACTCGCCCGTCTCGGCGTCGTACACCGCGGCGGACGTCGTGATCTCCGGTTCACCGCTGGTGCCCGACGGCACCACGTTATAGGCGTTCGGGTTGTTGCCGGGCGGGCCGACCTCGCTCGTGTTCGGGGGGTTGGTCCCCTCGGGCACATAATTGTTGGCGCGACATTCCTCGGGCGAGGCACCGCGGCGGCCGGGGAACTCCATACAGGGCAGGTTGCGGGCACCGCGCACGGTCATGTCCGAATCCTGAGGGATCTTGCAGTAGATGCCGTTGATCAACGGCGGCACCGACAGGTCCGCCGGGGACCGCCGGTCCTCTGCGGGCAGGAACCCGGTGGTGCACGGCGGGGTCTCGTTGATCTGCAGGTTGAAGTCGACCTTGATCTCGCCGGTGTCCTTGGCGCCGTTGATCGCGGTGATCAGCGACGACACCAACGCCGGGTAGATCACGAGCAGCTGCTCGATCGCCGGGTTGTAGACCACGCCCACCTCGCCGACGCTGACCAGGTTGGCCACGAGGACCGGCATGGTGGGTTGCAGCTCGTTGAGGACCTTCGTGGCCCGGCCCAGGGCGTCGGGGCCGCGCTGGATGAGCGAGGTGAGCTGTGGCTCGTTCTCGCGGAGCTGGTCGGTCACATCGGCGAGGTTCCGTGTCCAGGCCCGGATCGAGTCCGACGAGCGCAACTGCGAGTCGAGGACCGGCTCAGCGTCCGCGATGAGCTTTCGCGTCACGTCCGTGTTGCGCTGTGCCTCCTCCAGCAGGAGCTGTGCCGAGTCGAGGAAGCGCTGCAGGTCGCGGGCCGAACCGTTAAACGCGTCGAACGACTCGGAGATGACACGCCGCATCTTGGCGTCGTCGATCGAGGCCATGAGCACGGTGGCCTGGTCGAGCACCGGCCCGATGCTCTGTGGCATGTCGACGCGGTTCTCGCCGATCACCGTGCCGTCGGCCAGCCGGCCTTCCGGCGTGCCCTCGGGGACGAACTCGACGAACTGCTCACCCACCGCCGACACGCTCCGGATCTCGGCGCGCACGTTCTCGGGCACGTCGGCCCTCGAATCGAAGTGGAGCTCGGCCACCACCTTGCCGGGCTTGAGGGTCACCGAGTCGACCCGGCCGATGGTGCTTCCGAGGTAGGAGACGTTGGCGTTCTGGTAGAGGCCACCGGTGTCGGGCATCTCGAGCGCCACGTCGGTGCGCTTCCAGCCCAGCGCACGCGGCACCTGCAGGTAGACGATCGACATGACCGCCAGCGCCAGGACGGTGACCACCGCGAAGATCGTCAGCTGGATTCGCACGAGCCGCGTCATCGGGGGGCCTCCTCGTTCTGGGGGTCGGAACCATCCGCCTCTGCCGCTCCACCGTCATCCGGGTCCGCCCCGGAGGGGTCGAGCGCGGCGAACGAATCCGTGGCCTGCGGGGCGGTCGGCTCCACATCCAGTGAGAACGGGTCCGGGCTGACCGCCGATCCCGGGGCCAGGCCCACGTAGCCCTCTAGCCCGGCCATGCGGTTGCCGAACTCCGTGCCCAGCAACAGGGTCTCGCCCAGGCGTGGCATCGTCGCATCGGCGTGGATGTACAGGTTGGCGTAGTCGCCGCGCAGGAAGTTGTCGATTCCGGCCTGCGGGAACGGGAACGTGATGAGCGAGCTCATCACCCGGGTGAGGTCGCGGCCGGAGTTGGCCAGAGCCTCGAGTACCGGGGTGAGATCCCGCAGGTTGGCGGCGAGGTTCTCCCCACCACCGGCGTCGATGATCTGGTTGGCCTTGTTGCCGAAGTCGCCGAGGGAGACCAGCGCCGTGGTGAGTTCCTGCTTCTGGTCGTTGATCAGGGCGACGGCCTCGGGCATCTGCGCGAGCGCGCGGGCCAGCGTGTCGTTCTGCTCGTCGACCTGTCGGGCGAGCCGATCGAGACCTTCCATCGCGGCGATGATGTCGGCGCGCTGCTCGTCGAGGCCGCTGACGGTGGTCTCCAGCTGCGTGATGACCTCCTTGGCGTCCACCTGCCGGCCGTCCAGCGCGGTGTTGAGCTCCTGCGCGATGGTCTCGAACTGCGCGAGCCCACCGTCGGTGAGGACGACGGACAGTGCGGACAGGGTCTGCTCGGTGGTCGGGTAGACGCCGGCACGCTCGATCGGGATCACGTCACCGCCCTGCAGCGTGCCCTCCGCACCGCCGTCCGGCGGCGGGAACAGCTCGAGATGCTGCGAGCCCAGAAGGCTGGTCTGCCCGATCTTGGCGTGCGCATTGGCCGGAAGCCGCACGTCCTCGTTGAGCGAGACGGTGACGATCGCGGTGTAGTCCTCGACCCGCATCGACGAGATGGAGCCGACGTTGACGTCGTTGACCCGCACCGGCGAGTTCCGGGTGATGGTGGTGACGTTGGGCATCTCGATGGTGACCTCGTAGGCACCGTCCCCGTTGCCCTGCGCTCCCGGCAGGGGCAGCGAGTTGAGCCCGTCCCACGCGCAGCCCGCCCCGGCGAGCAGCACGACGCCGCTCAGTGCGCCGGCACCGAGGATCCGCGATCGCAGACCGCGACCGTCAGAGTGTCCGCTGGTCATCACGCGCCTCCCGTCACGAGCAGGGTGTCGGTGAGGTTGTCACCCTTGTTGACGACGTTGACCAGCGGGTCCGGCTGGGCGGACGGGGGCTGGACACCGGGCGGGGTCTGGGTACCCGGCTTCTGCATGTCCCAGATCTGGTCCGGCTCGGCGGTGGGCGTGATGGGAGGGGCCACCACCCCGTACGGATAGTTGGAGGTCAGCGAGTTGAACAAGGGTGCCATGTACTGGGCACACAGCTCGGCGTCCGACTCGGACGTGTTGTTGGCGAGACCGGCGATGGCGCCGCAGATGAAGTTCGTCGGATTGGCCATCTGGTTCATCGTCAGTACACCGTTGAGGGTGCCCTGATACGGGCGGTAGATGTTGTAGAAGTTCGCCATCGCGGTGGGGCCGACGTGGAGAACGCCCTCGAGATCGGCCCGTCGGTCACGGACCACCTCGGTGGCGCGGCCGAGTTTGTCGACGCCCACCGACAGCCGGTCGCCGTTGTTCTCGAGGAAGCGGTTGATGTCCATCACGGCGAGGTCGAGGTCACGTAGAGCGGCGTCGATGTCGCCGGTCTGGTCGCCGAGCACCTGCGAGACACTGGCGAGCCGACCGCCGAAGGAGACGATCTGCTCCTCGCTCTGCGACAGCGCGGTGACGAACAGCTGGAGGTTCTTGAGCGTGGTGAAGAGGTTCTCGCGACCGTCGGACATGATCGACATCGTGTGGGACACCTCGGCGAGCGCGTCCCGGATCTCGTGTCCGTTGCCCTCGAACATCGCGTCCGCCGAATCCACGAAATCGCCCATCGGCCCGGTCTCCTCACCCGGCGCCGGACTCAGCGCCGTGGACAGCTTCATGAGCTGCTCCTTGACGCCGTCCCACTCGACGGGCACCGCGGTCCGCTCGACGGGGATGGTCCCGCCGTCCGGTAGTTCCTCGCCGCCCGTGTAGGCCGGGGTGAGCTGGATGAAACGCTCGGCGACCAGCGACTGTGCCACGAGCAGGGCATTGGCGTCCTCGGGCACCGGCACGTCCTGGTCGACCTTCATCGTGACCTTGGACATCCCGTCCTCGGTCGTGATGTCGGTGATCCGGCCGACCCGCACGCCGAGCACGCGGACCGTGTCGCCCTCGTAGACGCCCTGGGTGGTCGGGAAGAACGCGGTGATCGTCTTGGTGCGTACCGAGAAGAACAACACCGCACCGGCGACCAGGACGATCACGGCTATCACGGCTACCACCTTCGCGGCGGTGCCCGACAGGAATCGGTTCATCGCGGCAACCTCTTCTCGCCCCACCCGGGGAACTCGTCCATGGTCGTCAGGCCCGGATACCCCGGCAGTGTGGGTTCGGTGACCAGCCCCGGCTCGGGCTGGACGCGGTCGTCGATCAGCGGCATGAGGTCCCGCAGGAGGGACTGCTGGTACTGCCCCTGCGACAGGTTGGACACGTAGGCGTTGAACCACGGCCCGGAGGCGACGGCCTCACTGAGCGCGGTGGAGAACGGCACGATACGGCGCAGTCCCAGATCGATGTCGTCCTTGTTCCGGATCAGCAGATCCGAGACCTGCTCGAGCTTGTCGAGCGCCGGACCGATCTGGGCCTCGTTGTCCTGCACCACGCCGGACAGCTGACGGGCCAGCTCGTCGATGTTGACGATCAGCTCGCTCAGCGCACGCCGGCGCAGGTCGAGCTGCGTGAACAGGGTGTTGCCGTCGACCATGAGCTGGTTGATCTGCTCGCTGCGGCGCCCCAGCACGTCGGTGGTCCCCGCGGCCTTGTCGAGCAGTTCACGGACCGCCTCGTCGCGTTCGTTGAGCGAACGGGACAGGCGGGTGATGCCGTCAATCGCGCCCTGCACCTCCGGAGCGGAGTCCTCCATGGTCTCGGACAGGACGTCCAGGGCCTCCTGCACCGAGTCGGTGTCCATGGCCTCGACGGTGTCGGACAGGTCCCCGAGGGCCGAGGTCAACGAGTACGGCACAGAGGTCCGCTCGAGCGGGATCGTGCGGTCGGCGAGCTCGCCGCGGCCGTCGGAGTACACACCGAGTGCGCGCCGACCGAGGATCGAGTCCGTCTTGATCTGCGCCGACGTATCGGAGCCGAGCTCGACGTCCGTGTCGATGTCGAACCGGACCCGGACCTTGTCACCGTCGAGTTCGATCTTGCGGACCGTCCCGACCTGCATCCCGGCCACCTGCACCTCGTCACCGGTGTTCAGGCCCGCGGCGTCGGCCACGTAGACCGTCGCACCGTGCATGCCGTTGATGTACGGGATGCGGTCATAGTTCAACGAGACCGCCATCAGTGCCACCACGCCGACCGCTCCCCAGACCCCGATCACCTTGGGGTCACGGTCACGGAACCGGAGCTGCCCCCGGGGCGCCTTGGGGGGCGCGCCGTCGTCCTTCTTCTTACTCATCAGGGAAGGAACACCGTCCCGTCGTCTGCTCGAACTGCGGAAGGTACACCGGCTGGCCGGTGGCCGGGTTGGTGATCGCGACGATCACACCGCAGAGATAGAACTGGAAGAAACTGCCGTACACACCGAGCCTGCCCATCTTCTCGAAATCCGAGGGCAGGCGGTTTATCACGTTCTCGACGTACTCCTCGTCGTCGTTGATCAGGGTCGCCACACGATCGATCTGTGCGATGTCCTCGCGCAGCGAGGGCCGAACGTCGGCCAGCAGGGTGCTCATGTTGGCGCTCGAGTCGTTGAGCCGGCTGACCGACTCGGCGATCGGCTCGGAGTTGGCCGCCAGGCCGGAGACGAGCTGCTGCAGGTCGTCGACGATCGAGTCGACGTTCTCCTGGTTGTCGTCCACGGTCGTGAGAACCGCGTTGAGATTGGTGATCACGTCGCCGATCAGCTGGTCACGGTCCGCGAGGGCCTGTGTCAGCGACGACGTCGAGGCGAGCAGGTCCTGGATCGTGCCGGACTCGCCCTGGAACACCTTGACGATCGACTCGGACAACTGGTTGACCTGAGCCGGGTCGAGCGCCTTGAACAGCGGGCGGAAGCCGCCGAGCAGGGCGTCGAGATCGAGCGCCGGAGCGGTCTGCGACAGGGGCAGGGTCCCACCGGGCTCCAGCGGAGCCTGGTCTCCCTCGCCTCGCTTGAGCTCCAGATAACGGTCACCGGTGAGGTTCTCGTACCGCACCACCGCCTCGGTGCTCTGGTGCACTATCTGGTTCCCGGCCACCGAGAAACGCACGCGGGCGGTGTTCTCCTCGGCGAGTTCGACCTTGCTCACCTGCCCGACCTCGACGCCGGCGATCCGGACCTTGTCCCCGGACTCGAGCCCGGAGACGTCGGTGAAGTCCGCGTTGTAGCGCTCATAGTCGCCTGAGCGGTACTCGCTGAACACGACCACCAGCCCGGCCAGCACCAGGACCATCACGGTGGTGAAGATCCCGAGTTTGACCGCGGTGGCCCGGCCCTCGCGCGCTGCCGCGCGCCCGGCACTCACGGGGTCTCCTGGTTCATGCCGAGCATGACCTGCAGCAGCGTCGGCGGCGCGGGTGCCCCGGGCTCAGGAGATGGGAGTGGACCGAAGAGGGGTCCGGGGCGCGAGGTGAACACGTTGGGCATTCCCTCCACTGGGTTGGAGCCGGTGTCGGTGACGACGAACGGCGCGTGCACGTCGGGGTCGGGGAACGGTAGCCCGTAGCAGTGGGGCCCGGTGCTCGCGTTGACCTTGGGGAGGTCCTTGGGATACTCGTACGCCCGCGCGCCCTGCTGGAAGCCGGACTTGAACACCAGGCCGGGCTGGTCCTTGCCGCCGAACGCCGAGGTGGCTCCCTCGACGCCCTGGTTGAGGCCGACGATCAGGCAGGTGAGCATCGGCGAGTATTCGGCGAGCAGGCTGGTCGACGCGCGCAGGTCGGCCAGCGCCTTGACCAGCTGGTCACCGTTCTCCGACAGCAGCGTCTTGCCAGTCTCACCGGTTCCGATCGCCGCGGCGAGCAGCTGCTCGAAGCGCGCCTGGTTGTTGACGATGTTGTTGCCGACGTCCGTGCCGGAGTCGAGGATGCGCATGAGGTCGGGGGTGACGTCCGCGTAGAGGTTGGCCACGCGTGAGCCCTTGGCGAGGTCGCGCTGGAGGGTCTCGATCTGCGGGTTGATCTCCTCCAGGTAGGCGTTCAGGTCGGTGATCGTCT
>CAMNYG010000058.1 GCA_946570335.1 uncultured Dietzia sp.
TGGGCGGCCGTTTCGGCGGGATGGCGCTGTACCTGCTCGAGGGCGTGCCGGTGTTCGAGTACAACTTCTTCGATCGCGCACATGGCAGGGCCGAGGGATCCGAGCCGTTGGCGCCGGGCGCGCACACGGTGGAGTTAGAGTTCGCCTACGACGGCGGTATCGCCGCGGGCGCGGACCTGCTGCTGTTCGTGGACGGTGAGCAGGTGGGCGCCGGTCGCATCGCGGTGACCGCTCCGGCGATGTTCAGCATGAACGAGACCCTCGACATCGGTCGAAGCCGCGGCAGCGAGGTGAGTACTGCCTACAAGGGCGCGTTCCCGGTGCGCGGCGCGACGCTCCATCACGTGCGGGTGGACCTGCAGCGCGGCGAAGAGTTGCCGCGCGCGACGCGGGAGCGGATCGAGCTCGCCACGCACTGACGGCGCACGTGCCAGCCCCGCCACGTGGGTTCACGCGGCGGAGCCGGAGCGGGTGGGTGCGCTCCGGTGGGTGCGTGTGTGGGGCGAGGTCAGAAGACCTCGAAGGCGTAGCCGAGGAGCCCGATCACGACGAGAAGGACGACGACGACGATCACTCCGATCCACACATACGGACCCTTGCGGCTCGGCTGTGGAGACGGACTCTGCTCCATCGTCTCCGATTCGGATTGCCGTTCGGTCCGGGCGTGCTCCGGGATCTTCGGCTCGTCGGGGTGTGATTGCGAATTGGTCATGTCTGCACCTCTCGGTCGACGGGGTGCGCACGGTAGGGGGTCGCGTTTCCGGCTGCCACCGGTGTGGTGGCCCGGCCGGTGGTAGTAGCGATTGCGGTGGCGGTGGCGGTGGCGAATGCGAAGTCGGGGCGGTGGGCCGCGACGTCGGGTCAGCGGTGCGTCGAACGGTCGAGCACAACTGCTCCCGGCCCCACCCCGTCGCGGATGCCGATGAGCAGTTCCGCGACCGACCAGGCCGTGATCGCGGACGTTCGCCCGCCAGAGGCGGGGTCGAGGGAGTTTTCGAAACTCATCTCGTAGGCGCCCAGCTTGGAGTGCCATTCCACGACGTGACGGGTGCGCGTGACCTGCGGATCCGCGGCAACCACCACCTCGACCCGGTCCAGTCCCAGGGTGGCCAGTGCCAGTGCGACGGACGCGTTCGACGTCCTCGGGTACTTCAGGGCGGCCTCGCGGGCCGAGCCCCGGAACACCTCGTGACGCTCGGTGAGATCGTCGGTGACGCCCAGGGCACGGGGGCTCTTGATGGTGGTGTGCCGCAGACTCGCGTCTTCGATCCCGGCGCGGGCTGCGGCGGCGAGCACGTCGAGTCCACCGACCGCGCCCGCGGGCACGAGCACCCGGCCCATCCGCGGTGCAGTGGATGCGGCATCGGAAGCGGCATTGCCAGCCTCGGTTGCATCCGTACCGGGCGTCCCGCCGAGCAGGTCCCGCGGATTGGAGTGCCGGGCGAACACCCCGCAGGAACACACGATGATGTCCTTGCCCACCGAGGTGACGCGGGGGATCAGCTCCTCCGCGGCGGCGACGGTCGTGGCTTCCACCACCACGTCGGCGGCCTCGATCGCGCGATCGAACTCCTCGGGTGTGCTGTCCGATCTCAGGACCGCCACCAGCTGCGCGGCCGGGACACGCCCCTTCTCCAAGGCCGAGATCACGGCACCACCGATCGAGCCGGAGCCGATCACGGTCACCCGCAGCGCGCGGGTGAATTCGGTGGGGGCGAGGGGAGGGGCCATACCTTGCAACGGTACCGATGCATCCCCGGCCGGACCGCCGATCGGCTGGCGTGAACCTCGGTTGATTCCGCTGTATTCCGGGACCGTCATCCGATCCGAGATAGACACTGACTACATGAGCATCGATCGTGAGAATGCTGACGGCGTCGAACTCGAGTGGGACGTGGTCCTCGGTGGGCTCCGGTTCCCGGAAGGACCGCGGTGGCACGAAGGTTCCCTGTGGTTTTCCGATGTGCACGCCGGGCGGGTCCACCGGTTGGACGTCGAGTCGGGGACCGCACAGGTGGTAGCGGAAACAGACACCGCGCCGGCCGGTCTGGGTTTTCTCCCCGACGGCCGACTGTTGCTGTCCTCGGGAAGCGACTGCCGGATCCTGCGACGGCAACCAGACGGTCGACTGGAGGTGCATGCGGACCTCGGCGAGTTGGCGTCGTGGCAGCTCAACGACCTGTGCGTCGACCCGCGAGGCCGCGCGTTCGTGGGTGATTACGGTGATGGATCGGCCCCGCCGGATCCGGCCTTCCCCGCGGACTTGTTGCGTGTGGATCCGGACGGGTCTGTCCACGTGGCCGCCTTCGACATGCATTTCGCAAACGGGATGGTCGTGACCCCTGACGGTGGCACGCTGGTCGTGGCCGAGACCCGATCGGTGCCCGGACGGCTCACCGCATTCACCATCGCGGACGACGGTGAGCTGACCGGCCGCCGCACACTGTGCGAATTCGAACCGCACGTGCTGCCCGATGGGCTCGCGATCGATGCACTGGGCAACATCTGGGTGGCCTCGCCGTTCAGTGGTGAACTTCTGCGCGTCAGCCCGGATGGCCGGGTGGACCTGCACGTACGAGTGGACAACCCCTACGCTGTTGCACTGCGTCCGGTGACCGCCGGTGCGAGCGGTGGCGGGGAACTATTTGTCTGCTCGTCGCCCGACTGGCGGCCGGACGCCACCGAGGACAACCCGCAAGGGGTGATTCTGCGGGCGGTGCTGCCGGCGTGAGAGTGCCGTAGCGAGGGTGGGCCCGTGCCGATGCTTCACGCCCGAACCGTCCACGCTGACCGGCGGCTCAGTGCAGATGCACCTCGTCGCCCTCGCTGATCCGGCCGGGCTCGATGACACGCAGGTACACGCCGAAGTCCATGCCGGTCCGGGCGGCCAGCGTCTTGAGGACGGAGCCGTCGTGTGGGAGCTCGGCCTGGGGAAGATTGACCATCACGCACCGGGGTATGCGGACCGTGACCTCGCAGGTGACCTCACCGAGCTGGAGCCGGCGGCCCACCCAGTCGAACTCCGGGAACCCGCCGGATCCCGAGCCGGTGGACACGATGATGTTCTTGCGGAACCGGCGCGGGTCGATCACCGAGTCGGGGACGGCACCCTGCAGCGCGCCCAGCGCGGAAGTGGTGGCCAGTGAGAGCGGCATCGCGTCGAAGTAGGTGCCGCTCAGCTCGGCCTCGGAGAGGCGGCCACGCCGATCATGCGCCTGGCTATCGGGAGACTGCCGCGGCCACAGCGAAACGCATCGACCAGCAGCCGCGGACAGTGCGTCATTGATGTCGTTGTCGTCGTTGCTCCGTACTTTTCTTCCCCCGGGCAGCGTGATCTCGACCGGCGGCGCCCCATCCGCGATGGGCTCGGCGAGATAGCGGGCGTGGAACTGCAGCAACGAACCGAGCTTCTTGGCGTTGGTGAGGTGCCCGGTCTGCTCGTCGCGCAGCGCCCACCCGCGGTCGCCCCGGAAACCCCACCGTTCGGTCACCGCGGTGGCGGCCAGCCGATCGCCGCGCATTGACTTGACCGGGAACCGCCACAGCTCCGAAACCTCACCCACGTGCATGGTGACCAATCTGTCATTGCCGCCCATCCCGGCGTGTGACATCTTCGGTCACAGGACCCCGACACGGGGCCTCCGGACGAGGGCGGCCGTACCCGGTGTGCGACAAGACGGCGCGCAGGAGGCCGTCGTGTCGTGGATCGTTCTTGTCTTTTCCGGTGTGCTGGAGGCCGTGTGGGCCACCGCGCTCGGTCGCTCGGACGGCTTCACCCGGCTATGGCCAACGGTGATGTTCGCCGTGGCGCTCGTCGTGAGCATGGGCGGACTGGCCTACGCCATGCGCGACCTCCCGGTCGGGACCGCGTACGCGGTGTGGGTGGGCATCGGGGCGACGCTGACCGTCGTATACGCCATGGCGACCGGGGGTGAGCCGGTGTCGGCGCTCAAGGTCGTGTTCCTGGTGATGATCATCGGTGGCGTGGTGGGGCTCAAGGCCGTCAGCTGACCCCCACGTCTCCGGCTGAGATCATCCTGCGTCGTCGGCGGGGTCGCCGCTCGCGGCGGGGTAGCAGGCCGTCTGGCCGCCGTAGGTGAATCCGGCCCCCTCGACGTTGGCGATGGTGACCGCGTCGCCGCGCTCGTTGCTGATCCGGAGCACGTGGTGGGCGCTGCCGGACATCGGGACCTCGGAGCCGTCGGTGTAGCCGTGGCCCTCGACGATCTCGCGGATCCGCGGCCAGGCCTGCCCCCACTGGTCGGCGTCCATCACCGTGGAGACACTCATCTGGGGCGCGTTGTAGACGTACAGGTCCACGTCGCACGCGGTGACCGCGCCGCTGGACGGGTTCTGCTGCCACCCGTCCGGGCCGAGGGTCTGCTCGACCACCACGCGGACCTCCTCGAGCGTCTCGTCCAGCGCGCGCCGGGGCTCGTCGATGGTCAGGGCGTCGTTCACGGACTGCTCCTCGGTGGTTGTGGGGGCGTCGATGGTCTGGTTATCGGTGCATCCGGTCGCGACGACCAGGACCCCCGCGCCCAGCGCCGCGGCCAGGGCGCGGCGGAGGACCGCGTGGCGGGGGGCGGAGGGGCGGGTCGTGGTTGTTCGCATGCCGGTCACCTCGCCAGGAGGTCGAGTCGGTCCGCCGCGACGGCGGCGAGATTGTGCAGGGAGACGGTCTCGTTCTTCGTGTAGATGCTGTGCGCGCCCACGTCCTCGCCGTGGATCCGGTTGTAGTCGTCGCGACCGTAGCGGGTGTCGTTGGTGACCGGCTCGCCGGTCTCGGGATGAGTCCGCACCACCACGTCCGTGGTCTCCATAGACAATTCCTCGAGCCCCCACTGCCGCGGCGGGTTGCCCAGGCCGAGCTTGGTGGTGCCCACCTCGCCGAAGATCTCGTTGACGAAGTCGCCGTCCTCGGTCATGTGGAAGGCCCGCCCCTCGTCGATCCCGAGCGCGTCCTTGTCCGGGAGGGGGCGCATGAGGTCCTCGGTCGGGGCCGTCTGCGTCGGATACGTGGTGGAGGTGTCCGGGCGGAGCTCGGGGAACCCTGGACTGCCGTAGAGGGCCAGGTTGTCCACCGGGGACCGGCCTTCGACGGCGAGCTCCTGCGCGGCGATGCCTGAGGTGGTCGAGCCGTACGAGTGGCCGAACAGGGAGAGGTTCACGTCGGTCTTGTTATTGGCCACGGCGATGCCCCGCGCCGCGTTCTCGACCTTGGACGCCTCCTGCAGCGCGAGCGAATTGGTCCCCACCCCCAGCAGGTCGGCCTTCTGCGGATGTTGGTAGGCGAGGAACGCGATGGTGGCGTGCGACTCGCCGGGAGCGAGCTCGGTCGCCGCGAGGTTGAGGTTCTGCGCGTCGTTGACCTTGCCGATCACGCTGTCGTGCACGTTGGTGGTGTAGCCCCCGACCGACATCGAGACGTTGTCCGCGGTATCGGGATCACCGATGGAGATCGCGACCTCGGGGAGATCCTCGGACAGGTCGTACTCGAGCAGCATGCGGTCCGGTCCGGTGGCCGCGGTCCGGGTCCTCTTGAGCGTCTCGAGGTGACGCTCTGCCGCGTCCACCCGCGACTGCATTGAGATCATCCCGGCATAGTAGGCGTCCGATCCGCCGGGGCGGTCCATGTAGTCCTCGAGCTCGTCGCGGCGGGCGTCGACCTCCTTCTGTGCGTCGACGATGTCACTGTCGAGGGCCTCGCGGTTGAGCTCGTCGCGGACCTCCGACGGAAGTCCCCAGAGGTTGCGAATCGCGTCCGGTTCGTGGTCCATCATGTACTGCTGCTGGTCCCCGGTGAGCGACTCCCACCAGGTGCGGACCTGCTCGGCCGGGGCGTCCTGCGGGGGCGGCGACGGAACATCGTTTCGCGACTCCACGGCGTCGGAGACCGAGTCGGCGCCCCCGTCGTCGATCTTTCCCGCGACGATCGCGCGCAGCCCGTCCGCCGCGAGGGTCTCGATCTCCCGGCCACTGCGGACCACCTCGGTGACGGTCTGCTCGATCTGGCGCTTGATCCCCTCCCGGATCAGCTTCTCCTCGGGTGTGAGTGACATCCCGGCCCGGAGATCGCTCACCACACCGGTGTCGCCGATCCTGAACTGGTTTCCGGACGCGTAGGTCTCGAGGCTCGTCACCTCGGATTCGAGGAAGGTCAGCGCCGACTCCACCTGCTCGGCGGTGTTCCGGGCCGACTGCGCCTCGGCCGCGGCGTCGGTCACCGAGTTGCGGAAATCCATGAAGTGACGGGACGCCATCGCCTCGCCCAGGGAGTTGACCCACGACTGCCACTGACCGGCCTCCCGGATCGACTCCTCGAAGGACTCCAGGGCGGCCAGCCGGTCGATCATCGCGTCCGCGAGCCGTCCGGCGTCGGCGGCCTCCCAGTCCCGGATCTCGCCGTAGTTCAGCGCCACGTTTCTCCTCGAGGTCCACCACGCGTCGGCCACGGCCACGCTAGCATCCATTTCCGAAGTCTCGCCAGGTAGTTGACCTCGATGGGAGTACGTAGTGGGCCCGTTCAACGTGGACACGAACGAACTGCGAACCAACGCTGAATCCGTCCGGAACGCCGCTGAAACAGCGCGTGGACAGCTGGATACGACCGTGGATTCCGCACGGTCCGCCGCGCCGGGGTTCCCGGGCGAGGCCGCCGGTCCGTTCCGGGACGCCCTGACTCGCTTCTCCGCGTTCGACCAGCGGCTGGAGCGGACCGGATACTCGACCGCGGACCGTCTCGAGGACTCCGCGGACCGGTACGACCGGACGGAGGACGTGATCGAGGGGATCTTCGACGGCCTCGGCGATGCGGTCGAGGGGATCGGCAGGGTGTTCGGCCGGTAGCCGACTCGCCGGGACCGTCCTTGTGCTGGCCCAACGGCGCCCGGCGGCCTACGCTGGCCGGTGACACGGGGTGCCGCCCGCCGGGCGGCTGAGAACACACCCGTCGAACCTGATCTGGGTAGTTCCAGCGAAGGAATGTCGATCGCGCGCCCTCGACGCCCGTAGTGCGGGGGCTCCGCGTCGGACTTCCCCCGAGGTGCCCTCGAGCGGAGCCGCGGGGTGCCGAGTGGGACGCGTCGGCATCTCCCCGCCCGGAGCCGCCGGAAAGCGAGTGGCAGTGCAGAACACACCGAGCCTCGACCAGCAGATCGTCCTGGTGACCGGGGGAGCCCGAGGCCTGGGCCGCGAGATCGTCCGGTCCTTTGC
>CAMNYG010000059.1 GCA_946570335.1 uncultured Dietzia sp.
GTTCTTCTCGTGTGGACTTCTGTCCGATACGGCCGAGGCCCACACCCGGCCGCCTCCGGCGACACGGATGTGGGCCCAGCCTAGGCGTTTACTTGAAGCCGACGGAGAAGTCGTGGCCCCACAGGCTCACGGCGGTGGACTCGCGGGCCACCCAGTTCTCGTCGTCGGTCACCTGCATGCCCTCGCAGCCGTACTCGCAGTCGAAGCCACCGGGCGTCTTCATGTAGAAGCTCAGCATCTTGTCGTTGACGTGACGGCCGAGCGACGCCGACATCTTGACCTTCCTGCGCAA
The DNA here is from genome assembly GCA_946570335.1 of uncultured Dietzia sp. Taxonomy (GTDB): domain Bacteria; phylum Actinomycetota; class Actinomycetes; order Mycobacteriales; family Mycobacteriaceae; genus Dietzia. The sequence goes on from CAMNYG010000059.1 coordinate 293, forward strand.
CGCGCGGTCCAGTGCCAGCCCCACATCGTCCGCCGAGCCCACCTCGACCATGAGGTGGATGATCCCGGTGGGGTTGGGGAACGGGGTGAACGCCAGCGAGTGGTGCCGCGGGTTGCAGCCGAGGAAACGCAGCCACGCGGGCTCACCGTCGGCGGGGCGCCCCACGATCTCCGGCGGCAGGCTCATCGAGTCACGCAACGAGAAGCCCAGCACGTCCCGGTAGAACTCCAGCGCCGCGACCTCGTCCGGTGTCGACAGCACGATGTGGCCCGCGCCCTGGTCGCCGGTCACGAACTCGTGGCCGTACGGGGTCGGGATGCGGCGGTGCTGCAGAGCGATGGTGTGGTAGATCTCCAGCGTGAACCCGGCCGGGTCCTCGCAGGTGATCAGGCCGCGCACCTTGCGGTCACGCTTGACCTCGTCCGGGGCCTCCTCCCAGGGCACGCCGGCCGCGTCGAGGCGCCGCTTGACGTCGGTGAACTCGGCCTCGTTGGCGCACTCCCAGCCCACCTGGCCGAGCTTGTCCTCCTCGCCCGGAACGATGATCCACCGGTGCGGATGGTCGTCCATACGGAAGTAGAGCGCGTCCGGATCGTCTCCGGTACCCACCACGAAGCCCAGCACCTTGGTGCCGTACTCGCGCCAGGCCTCCATGTCCGTGGCGTACACCCGGACATAACCGAAATTGTTGATGGCCATCTCTTACCCGTCCCTTCGATCCGTGTCGACGGATCAGACCATCGAGTCCGTGACCTTCTCGCCGAACTCGTTCTGTCCATACATGATGTATGCCTTCGTGGCCTCGTTGGCGGCATGGACGCGCCCGGCGTTGGCATCACGCCAGAAACGCTGGATCGGCGAGGTGTCCTGCAGGGCACGCGCACCGGAGTTCTGGAACAGCAGGCCGATCGCGTCGATCGAGCGCTGCGTGGCGCGGACCTGGTCCCGGCGGGCGCGCGTGCGGATGTCCATGCCCGGGAAGTCGCCGGCCTTGATGAGATCCAGCTCCTCGCGCACGTTGCGCATGAGCTGCAGCCACGCCGCGTCGATGTCGCCCGCGGCCTCCGCAAGGCGGACCTTGGCGAACGGATCGTCCTTGGCGGCGGTGCCGAACGCGGCGCGGACGCGGTCACGCTGGTGCTCGCGGTGCACCTCGTAGCAGCCGAACGCCATACCCACGATCGGGGTGGAGATGGTGGTGGGGTGGATGGTGCCCCACGGCATCTTGTAGATCGGGTTGGTGTTGATCTCCAGGCCCGGGCTCTTGGTGGCGGCCATCAGCCCGAACGAGAGCACACGGTGCTCGGGGATGATCGCGTCCTTGACCAGGATGTCGTTGGAGCCGGTGCCCTTGAGGCCGGCCACGTGCCACACGTCGAGGATCTCGTACTGCGACTTCTCCACGAGGAAGGTGCAGAAGTCGACCATCTTGTCGTTCTCGTCCAGGACCGGCCCGCCGAGGAAGACCCAGTCGGCGTGGTCACACCCCGAGGACCAGGACCACTTGCCGTTGAGGACCAGCCCGTCGGGGGTCTTCTTGGCCGCGCCCATCGGGGCGTACGACGACGAGATGCGGACGGTCGGGTCCTCGCCCCACACGTCCTCCTGCGCCTGCTGCGGGAACAGGGCCAGGTGCCAGTTGTGGATCCCGAGGATGCTGGCGCACCAGCCGGTCGAGGGGCAGGCGCTCGCGATGATCATCGCCGCGGTGTAAAAGGCCTCCATGTCCGCCTCGTACCCGCCCCACTGGGACGGCTGGCAGAGCTTGAAGAACCCGGCCTCGTCCAGCTCCGCGATGTTCTGCGGGTGGACCTTGCGCATGTCCTCGGTCTCCTGGGCACGCTCGGCGAAACCGGGGAGCAGCGTCTTGATGCGGTCGATGACCTCGTGTTTGGCGTACTCGCTCATGTGATCCCTCTCTGGCTAATTGTGGGGCGCGTGACCTAGACTAGAACACGTTTCAGTTTTGCACCAGACGCCACCCTCCCAATCCGCCGGACTGGCACGGCGTGCCAGCGATGACGGGATTGGTTGTGGCCCCTCCCCCGATTCTATAACCTGTTCTCATCAGGCTCATGCCATCAGGAGGCTTCACAATGTCCACACCCACCAAGGCTCCCGGCGCCATTCGTGAGATCGACACCGGAAAGGTCCGCGACCGCTACGCGCGCGGCTGGCACTGCATCGGGACCGTCAAGGAATTCTCCGACGGCAAGCCCCATTCCATCCACGCTTTCGGCACCAAACTCGTCGTCTGGGCGAACGACGACGGCATCAACGTCCTCGACGGCTACTGCCGCCACCTGGGTGGCGACCTCTCGGACGGCGAGATCAAAGACGGCAACATCGCGTGTCCGTTCCACGACTGGCGCTGGGGCGGCGACGGCAAATGCAAGGGCATCCCCTACGCCAAGCGCGTGCCGCTGCGCGCCAAGACCCGCGCATGGACCACCATGACCCAGAACGGCCTGGTCTTCGTGTGGCACGACCACGAGGGCAACCCCCCGACCGACGAGGAGAAGATCCCGTACCTCGACGAGTACGACACGGGCGAGTGGACCGACTGGGTCTGGAACCGCCTCGAGATCGAGGGCTCCAACTGCATGGAGATCGTCGACAACGTCGTGGACATGGCCCACTTCTTCTACATCCACTACGCGTTCCCGACCTACTTCAAGAACGTCTTCGAGGGCCAGACCGCCACCCAGTACCTCAACACCAAGGGCCGGCCCGACCACGATCCCTCGGGCGGCAAGTACGGCGACACCCTGCTGGAGTCCGTCGCCTCCTATTACGGCCCGTCGTTCATGATCAACCCGCTCAAGCAGATGTACGGGGACTTCGTGACCGACGCGATCCTCATCAACTGCCACTACCCGGTCGATCAGAACTCGTTCGTGCTCATGTACGGCCTCATGGTCAAGAAGCCCACCGGGTTCGACGACGAGACGGCCACCAAGATGGCCGCCAAGATCGCCGAGTTCTTCGGCGAGGGCTTCCTCCAGGACGTCCGCATCTGGCAGCGCAAGTCGGCCATCGCCAACCCCCTGCTCTGCGAGGAGGACGGCCCCGTCTACCAGCTGCGACGCTGGTACGAGCAGTTCTACGTGGACCGCGACAAGATCGAGCCCGAGATGCAGGAGCGCTTCGAGTTCGAGGTCGACACCACCGCCGCGAACCAGTACTGGGAGAAGGAGGTCGCCGAGAACCTGCGCAAGCAGCAGACCGGCGAGGCCGAGGTCTCGGACGAGCAGACCCAGTACACGGGGATGGCCGAGGTCGCCGGCGAGGCAGGCGCCCCCCGGGACGACAAGTGACGTACAAGAGGGGCGACGCGCGCCGCGCGCCCACCTGGGACGAGACCGACCCGGCGCGCGCCGCGCGACTCCACGCCCACACCGACCTGGACCGCGAGACGTACACGCGCTCGGGTTTCCAACCTGTGGACTGCCAGACCTGCGGCACCCGCGCGTTCGTCCGTAAGAACAGCGAGAAGCACACGTCGATCCAGTGGCGAGACGGCAGCGACCGGCAGTGCCCCGTGCTCTCCGACTGGCGCTCCGGCGGGGAGATCCCCGAAGGCGAGGACACGTGCCCACGGATGCTCGCCAGCATCCGGTACGCCCTCTCCGAGGGCCTGATCACCCTCGCCGAGGGCGTCGACCCGGTCGACGCCTCGCACATGGTCAACCCGTTCTACACCCCTGAGTGACCGACCGACATCGAATTCCGCGGAGCGGTCCACGACCGCTCCGCGGAATCGTCGTCACAGACCTCCCGATCCACCCGATAGGCTTTCCCCATGACCGAAACCCCGCAGTTGGGCTCCTTCGTTCGCGAACTCAGGATCGCGGAGGTGATCGAGGAGACCGCGGACGCCAAGTCCATCGTCTTTGACATCCCTTCCGGCTCGGAGGACGACTTCCGCTACACACCGGGCCAGTTCCTCACGCTGCGCATCCCCAGTGACCAGACCGGTTCCGTGGCACGCTGCTACTCACTGTCGAGCTCGCCCACCGAGGACACCCAGCTCAAGGTGACGGTCAAGCGGACGGTCGACGGCTACGGCTCGAACTGGCTCTGCGACAACGCGGAGGCCGGCATGGACATGCACGTCCTGGCCCCGTCCGGCGTCTTCACCCCCAAAGACCTCGATCAAGATTTCATCCTGCTCGCGGCCGGCTCGGGCGTCACCCCGGTCATGTCCATCCTCCGTTCGGCGCTCGCGCAGGGCACCGGCCACATCGTCATGGTCTACGCCAACCGCAACGAGAACTCGGTGATCTTCAAGGATCAACTGCAGAAGCTCCAGGCGGAGAACCCGGACCGCCTGACGGTGATCCACTGGCTCGAGTCCGTCTCGGGCATCCCCACGCCCGAGATGATCGGCAACCTGCTCCAGCCGGTCGCCTCCAAGCGCCACTCCTACATCTGCGGCCCCACGCCGTTCATGGAGACCGTGAAGGACGGCCTGCGTCGCTCCGGCGCGGACATGCACCTGATCCACACGGAGGTGTTCTCCTCCATCGAGGGCGACCCGTTCGCCGAGATCGTGATCGACGACACCCCGGGCGACGACGCATCCGGCCCCGCCACCGCGATCGTGGAACTGGACGACGAGGTCCACGAGGTCGACTGGCCCCGAAACACCCCACTGCTGGACGTCCTGCTGTCCAAGGGCATCAAGGCGCCGTTCTCGTGCCGCAAGGGTGAGTGCTCGGCCTGCGCCTGCATCCTCAAGTCCGGTGAGGTGGAGATGATCCACAACGGCATCCTCGACCCGGAGGAGGTCGAGGAGGGCTACGTGCTCAGCTGCCAGTTGCTGCCCAAGACTGACCGGGTCGAGGTCTCCTACTCCGAGTAGGCCACCTCGCGCACCCAGGGCCACCCGCTCCGCTTCCGGACCGGGTGGCCCTTGTCGTCGTCGCCCTCCCCCGCGCGACGATGTGACCCGCGGCGCCGTTCGGCGGTCAGGCCATGGAGAGGAACAGCTTCTCCCGCTCTTTCCCGTCCACCGCGCCGTCGGGACTGAGTAGGCATTGCTCGAGGCTGGCGGAGATGAGTGTGAATCCGGCCCGGTCGAGAGCTCGGGACACTGCTGCCAGCTGGGTGACGACGTCCGTGCAGGTACGCCCTTCCTCGAACATGCGGATCATGGCGCCCAGTTGTCCTTGTGCGCGCCTGAGCCGGGTGAGGGTGGGCACCAATGTGGCGGGGTCGAGTTCCATGGCATCTCCCAGGGTCGGTGATGCTCCGATCGTATACCCATAGGGGTATCTGGGTCACGGTGGCCGGACAGGAAAAGCAGGCACCCTCGGAGTGCTTCACACATACCCCCCACCGTGTCTTGCCCATACCCCAGGGGGTATGTATGGTCGTGCCATGCCCCGAACGGGGAAGGAACCCGATCGACAAAGGAGAGCCACATGCTTCTCGAGCGCATCTACGACGAGGATCTGGCGCAGGCCGGTTACTTCATCGGTTGTCAGGCCAAGCGTGAGGCGATCGTCGTCGACGCCCGCCGTGACATCGGCCAGTACCTGGATCTGGCGGCGCAGCACGGGATGACCATCACCGCGGTGACCGAGACCCACATCCACGCCGATTACCTGTCGGGTACCCGTGAGCTCGCGCAGGCGACCGGGGCGACCGTCTACGTCTCCGGCGAGGGCGGCCAGGACTGGCAGTACGGGTTCGAGGCGGAGCGGCTGCACCACGGTGACCAGCTCAAGTTGGGCAACATCACCGTCGAGGCCGTCCACACGCCCGGGCACACCCCCGAGCACCTGTCATTCCTCATCACCGACGGCGCGCTCGCCGATACGCCCGGCTACATGCCCACCGGCGACTTCGTGTTCTCCGGTGACCTGGGCCGGCCGGACCTGCTGGACGAGGCCGCGGGCGGGGTCGACACCCGCTTCGGTGGCGCCAAGGCGATCTTCCGCAGCCTCAAGGAGTCGTTCGTCACCCTGCCGGACCACGTCCAGGTCTTCCCCGGGCACGGCTCGGGCAGCGCCTGTGGCAAGGCGCTCGGCGCGCTGCCGTCGACCAGTGTCGGCTACGAGCGCCGGTACGCCTGGTGGGCCGGGTACATCGAGCGTGACGACGAGCAGGGCTTCGTCGACGAACTGCTCAGCGGCCAGCCCGACGCGCACGCCTACTTCGGTCGCATGAAGCGGCAGAACAAGGAGGGCCCGGCGGTCCTGGGCCCGCTGGCCGAGCTGCGCGACTACGCGGCCACCGAGCTCGCCGCCGCTCTGGAGGCAGGCGAGGTCGTCCTCGTCGACACCCGCGAGCAGGACCAGGTCCACGCCGGCACCGTGCCCGGCGCGCTCAACGTCCCCGGCGTCGACAAGGCCGCCTCGTTCGGCGCGTGGGTCTACGACCCCGAGAAGGAGTCCACGCCCCTGGTCGTCCTGGCCCCGGACGCCGAGTTCGCCGAGGCGTTCCGCGACCACGTCCTGCGCGTGGGCATCGACACCGTGGTCGGCTACACCACCAGCCTCGACGGGCTGCCCACGGTCGTGCCGGAAATGATCAGCCCCGACGAGCTGGCCACGTTCGACGCCGCGATGGTGCTGGACGTGCGCAACAAGACCGAGCACGCCGACGGGCACATCCCGGGCTCGGCCCAGCTCAGCGGTGGCCGCGTCCTGTGGAACCTGGACCAGCTCCCGACCGACGGGACGATCGTGACGTACTGCCAGTCGGGCGTGCGTAACTCGGTCGCGGCCAGCGCCCTGCGCCGGGCCGGGTACCGCGTCGTCGAGCTCGAGGGCAGTTACGCCGCCTGGTCCGAGCGCAACCTCGTCACGGCCTGACACACCACCCCCACACCCGGGGCCGGACCACCCGTCCGGCCCCGGGTGCTCGGCCGCACCCGGCCGGCGAACCCCACCCCCAGAACAC
>CAMNYG010000060.1 GCA_946570335.1 uncultured Dietzia sp.
GTCATCGCGGCGTGGGCCGCCACCACGGCTGTCATCCCCGCCCCGGTAGCCCCCGCGGTCGTCACCGCCCCGGTGACCACCACGGTCATCACGACGATCGTCGTAGCGGCCGCCACGTCGGTCACCTCCGAGATCCACGCGATCGCTCCGACCTCGGCGATGCCCGCCGCGAGGACGGCCACCCCGATCGTCACGGAACGAACCCGGGCGGCCCGCCGGCGGACCCGAATCCGGACGGATGTCGATCTCGGCGCCGCCGACCCTGATGCCCTTCATCGACTCGAGCTGATCGCCGGGAAGATCCGCGGGGAGCTCCACCACGGAGTGGTCGAAGCGAATGGAGATGCGGCCGATGTCTCCGCCGCGCAGGCCGGCCTCGTTCGCGAGCGCGCCCATGATCGAGCCGGGCTTGACGTTGTTCCGCTTGCCCACCGCGATGCGGTACTGCGCCATCTCCTTGCCCGACCGCGACGGCCGCGGGCCGTCGAAGTCGCGAGCCGGACGGTCCCGGCGATCGCCCCGACGCCCGTCGCGGCGATCGTCATGACGCTCACGGCGCGGCGGGCGCTCGGGCTCCCGCATGAGAAACTCGTCCGAGTTGCGGGACTGGGTGGCGAGCGCCGCAGCGATATCCGCCATCGACACCGAGTGCTCGGACGCATAGTCCTCGACGAGGCGACGGAAGAGCGCGATATTCGTGTCCTCCAGGCTCTCGGTGATCGACTGGGCGAACTTGGCCATCCGCATCTCGTTGACGTCGTCCACGCTCGGCAGCTGGATCTCGGTCAACGGCTGACGGGTGGCGCGCTCGATCTGGGACAGCAGACGTCGCTCCCGCGGAGTGACGAACAGCAGCGCATGACCGCTACGCCCCGCGCGCCCGGTCCGGCCGATCCGGTGGACGTACGACTCCGTGTCGTGCGGGATGTCGTAGTTGACGACGTGGCTGATCCTCGGTACGTCCAGTCCCCGGGCCGCGACATCGGTGGCCACGAGGATGTCCGTGCGGCCGTCCTTGAGCGCTTCGATCGTCCGCTCACGAAGGTTCTGCGGGATGTCACCGTTGATCGGTGCCGCCGAGAAGCCCCGGGCTCGGAGCCGCTCGGCGAGTTCCTCGGTCGCAGACTTGGTGCGTACGAACATGATCATCGCGTCGAAATCCTCGACCTCGAGGATCCGCGTCAGCGCATCGAGCTTGTCCCGATGGTGAACGAGAACGTAGCGCTGCTGGATGTTCGGCGCGGTGGAGGTCTTGGAGGCGACCTTCACCTCGGCGGGGTCCGTGAGGTAGTTCTGCGAGATCCGGCGGATCGCGGACGGCATGGTGGCCGAGAACAGCGCGACCTGCGTCGACTCCGGGGTGTCGGAGAGGATGCGCTCCACGTCTTCCTGGAAACCCATCGCCAGCATCTCGTCGGCCTCGTCCAGGACGAGATGGCGCAGGCCGGAGAGATCCAGCGTGCCCCTCTTGAGGTGATCGATCACACGACCGGGGGTGCCGACGATGATCTGCGCACCCCGCCGCAGCCCCGACAGCTGGATGCCGTACGCCTGCCCACCGTAGATGGGCAGGACGCTGACCTGAGGCATGTGCGCCGAATAGGTGACACACGCCTCGGCGACCTGGAGGGCCAGCTCACGGGTCGGGGCGAGTACGAGCGCCTGCGGGCTCTTCACCGACGGGTCGATCAGCGACAGGATCGGCAGGGCGAACGCTGCGGTCTTGCCGGTACCGGTCTGCGCCAGGCCCACCACGTCCCGACCAGCCAGGACCAGCGGGATCGTCGCTTCCTGGATGGCGGAAGGGACCTCGTAACCCACCTCGCGGACCGCCTTGGCGACCGCGGGGGCAAGACCCATGTCGGCGAAGGTGACCGCGGCGGACTCGTCACTCGAACCCGCTCCCGATCCGGCCGTCCGGGAAGGGTCGGACCCGGTCTGGGCGGGCTCGGGGGATTCGGCGGATTCGGGGGCGCTGGCGGCGGTGTCGACCTCGTCGCCGACAGTGGCGGTACGGTCCTCGGCATTGTTGTTCATGAGATCCACCATGCTACGGCGTCGACGGTCCGATAAGCGAGACGACGCCGCAGGTCATTCCCCCGACGGGACCTCGGTGTGGGGGCGATGCGTCTCGCGGGCGAAGACCCACGGGACCGCAGCGCTCAGCAGCAGGACCCCCGACACGACGAACCCGGTCGTGTAGCCGAGCCGATCCACGACCATTCCCACGACCACCGGCCCGAGGATCGCACCGGAGTCGCTGGCCATCTGGAAGGTCGCGAGGACCTTGCCCCCGGCACGATCGGCACCGATCACATCCGCCACGGCCGCCTGCTGCGCCGGGTTGAGCACACCGGCTCCCATACCCGCCACCACGGAGGCGGCGACCAGCAGCGGCACCGTGTCGGACCACCCCAGGGCGATGGTCGAGACACCGGAGACCAGCAGGCCCGCGATCACCATCGGTCGGCGACCGTAGCGGTCCGACAACCAACCGGCCGCAGAGACGACCGAGGCCGTACCCACCGCGAACGAGGCCAGAGCCGTCCCGGCGACCCCTGCCCCGGCATCGAAGTTGGCGGCGGCGAACAAGGGAACGATCGCGACGCGGACGCCGAACGAGGTCCAGCCGTTGGCGAAACTCGACACCAGGGCCGAGCGATAGCCGCTGTGCTTCAGCGCCTCCGCGACGAGCAGCGGCTGTTGTTCGTCCTGATCCTCACCCGGGGTCCGACGTCGTCCACCACGGAGGAAGACTGCCACCACCCCCGTGGCGACGAGCAGTGTGGCCGCATAGACGAAGAACGGGATCCGCATCCCGAACTGTGCCAGCAGCCCACCGATGACCGGACCGCCGATATTGCCGATGAGGAACGCCGTGGCGTACAGGCCCGCGATTCGCCCCCGGGCACCCGGCGGCGAGAGCCGGGTGAGCAGTGCCATCGCGGAGATGGTGAACATGGTCGACCCCAGACCGCCGAGCCCACGGAACACCAACAGCTGCCAGTAGCCCTGCGCCAGCCCCGTGGCCAGGGTCGAGGCCACCACGATGAGCAGGCCTGTCATGTAGACCCACCGCTCGCCCATCCGATCGACCAGGAATCCTCCGGCGGGCGCGAACACGAGTCGGAAGAAGGCGAAAGCGCTGACCACCACGGACGCCGCGGTCACCGAGACGTCGAAACTCTGCGCGTACTGTGGCAGGACCGGAGCCACGAGCCCGTAGCCGATCGCCACGGCGAACGCGGCCACCACCAGGACCCAGACGTCCGCCGGGAGTCGGGGGCGGGGCGCCGGAGCGAGGTTTCCGCTGAGTGCGCCCCTCACGCCGACCGGAGGACCCGGGCCAGGACGTCGGCCCCGAAGTGCAGGGCGTCCACGGGCACTCGCTCGTCGACGGCGTGGAAATGACCGAAGACGTCGAAATCGTCCGGGACGCGCAGCGGCACGAAACCGTAACCGGAGATGCCCAGGCGCGCGAGATGTTTGTTGTCCGTGCTGGCGGGCAGCAGGTACGGGACCACCATCGCCTCCGGATCGGAATCGCGGACCGCTTCGCGGATGACCTCGACGATCGCGGCGTCGGCGGGAGCGGCTATGGGCGGCTCGAAGATCCAGTCGACATGAACGTCCGGACCGAGCTCCGCCTCCATCTCGGCGCGGAATGTCTGCTCACCCCCCGGCAGGACGCGGCAGTCGATCTCCGCGTGGGCCTCGGTCGGGATCACGTTGGTCTTGTATCCGGCGGACAGCACCGTCGGGGACGCGGTGTGGGAGAGCGAGGCGGCCACCACCGGACCGAAGTGGCCCAGAACCTCGAGTCGCTCCGGGAGTTCGGCGACATCACCGCTCCCGCCGACGATCTGCCCGACCGCGGCGGCGAGCGCGGTGTTGGCCTCGGTCGGTTCCACCGGGAAGTCCCGGGAGGCCACACGGTGGACCGCTCCCGCGACCGCCGACACGGCATTGTCCCGGGTCGGTCGGGAGGCGTGCGCGGCGGTGCCGTGCGCGGTGACCTTCGCCCACGCCACACCTTTCTCCGCCACGGCGATCGGGTAGAGCCGGCGGTTCCCGACGGGAACCGACCAGCCACCGACCTCACTGAGAGCCTCGGTCATCCCGTCGAAGATCTCCGGACGCTCACGGACCACCCATTTGGCGCCCATGATCCCGGCGGCCTCTTCGTCGGCGAAGAAGGCCAACAGCAGAGTGCGACGGGGGACGATGCCCTCCCGGCGATAGTGGCGGATCACCGCGATGGTCATGCCGAGCATGTTCTTCATGTCAACGGTTCCACGCCCGTAGAGCCACCCGTCACGGATTTCACCGGCGAACGGCGGGACCGTCCAGTCCTCGGCGATCGCCGGGACCACATCGACATGCCCGTGGACCACCAGGCCGCCGGCGTCCGGATCAGAGCCCTCGACGCGCGCGAAGAGGCTGCCACGCCCGGGCACGGACTCCACCAGCTCACTGGAGATCCCGACCTCGTCGAGGTACTCGGCGATCCGGCGGCACACCCGGGTCTCACCGTCCCCGATGGTCGCGGCCTCGCCGGTGTTGGTGGAATCGATGGAAACCAGGTCCGCGGTGATCGCGACGGCCTCGGTGTGCAGCCGCTCGCGCGCCTCCCGGGTCATTCTCGGGTCGACGGTCATCCGAAACACTTCCCTTCGCCACGGTAGGTGGGCCAGCTCTCCACCACAGCGGGCCCCTCAGCAGTGTCGTCCACGACGTGCAGGGTGTCGAACCGCTCGCACACCTCCCCCGCCTTCGCATGTCGCCACCAGGCCCGACCTCCGATGGGAATCTCACCGCGCACCGGGGTCTGGACCTCGCCCGCGCCCTCACGTCCGAGGAAGCGCAGCCCGGTCGGCGCCGCGGGGACAGGGAGCCGATCCGGTCCGGGAACCCCCGAGGCCACATAGCCGCCGTAGAGGAAGGTCGTGAGCCCGCGGGCCGGCGTCCGGACCGCCGGGAGCGCGAAGAACAACGAGGGCCGGGGAGTGAATGTGCGGTAGTTGTCGAACAGCCCGGGGACATAGAGCCCGGAGCCGGCGGTGACCTCGGTGACGGCCGGGGCCGCAGCGCTCTCCGCGACCGACCCCGTTCCCCCGGAGTTGATGATCTCCGGCGCCTCGCCGGTGAGCCGCCCGATCGTCGCGGCCACCTCGCCACGTATCGCGACCAGTCGCCGCATCGAGAGCCGCTTGACCACACCGATCCCCCGGACGTTGTCCGGAACGCCGGCGACCTGCGCCTCGTAGAACATGGCGCCGACCACTCGGAATCCCATTTGGGCCGCCCGCCTGACCAGCGGTTCCACATCCGAGGCGTCCCGCAGCGGTGAACGCCTCACGCCCAGGTGCACCGGCCCCACCCGGAGAGAACAATCCACGTCGACGCACACCCGCGCCCCCGCGGCCCCGGCCTCACGAGCGATCTCCAGCTGTCGTACGTCGTCCACCATCAGGGTGATCGCCGCCAACGCCGCCGCGTCGGCGCCCAGCTCCCGCAGTGCCGAACGATCGACCGTGGGGTACCCCATCAGGACGTCGTCGCACCCCGACTCGACCAGCCACAACGCCTCGGACAGCGAGTAGGCCATGATTCCGCGCACCGTGTCGTCGCCACGCAGGTCGGGGCCCAGAACCTCGCGTAACACCCCGCGCGAGCGCACCGACTTGCTCGCGATCCGGATGCGGGTCCCCGCGGCCCGTCGCCGCAGATCGGCCAGGTTCGCCCGCAGGCTCGGCAGATGGAGTGCAGCGAGCGGTGCGTCGAGGTCCGCGGTGGCGGTCTCGAGCGCGGAGGTCACATTCGTCAACGGATCCACCCCCGGGTCACGCCGCATCGATCGGGAGCGCGTCACGAACCACCAGGTCGACGGCGTGATGCAGCAGGTCGTTCGCCTCGTCGTCGTCGCGATAGACCTGCCACCTCAGCCCGATCCCCTCGATGATCGACAGGACGACGCGGACCACCTCGTCGAGCCCCATCCCCCACCGCATTCCCGCGGAGGCGGCGGTGCGCTCCAGAACCGACCGCACGATCGCCTCGTTGGACTCGTGCTGGTCGCGGGCCAGGCCCACCTCGGGCAGCCCGTAGGTACGCAGCGAGTACGAGACGATCTCGTAGGTCAGCAGTTGGCGGTCGGGGGAGGCCGTGATGACCGCCCAGATCAGGTCGATCGCCTCGTACAGGCGCTGCCGCAGGCCCTCCGCCCCTTTCGCGCCGGAGTCGAAGTCGACATTGACGAACGCCGTGGCCGCCTGGTGGACCTCGGAGTTGACCGCACCGATGAGCTCGCGAAGAAGTTCTTCTTTGTCGGTGTAGCAGTAGTGGACGACGCCCAGTGAGACTCCCGCGCGTTCGGCGACACCACGTACGGTCACCGCACCGAGCCCGTCGTGTTCGGCGATCTCCAGGGCGGCCCGGAGTAGTTGCGCACGGCGCTGATCGGCAGGAAGGCGTCTGGTCACCCGCCTATCGTACGACGACGACACCCACGCTGGCAGGCCATATCGCGACCTCGCCATCGCAGTACCTGCGGACACACCTGCGGACGCACGCACTTCAGGTCATTTGTCCAGGACGCCCATCCGACATGCTCGTCGCGGTACTGTCTCCTCCCATGACGACTTCGGCTGCACCCTGGACGAACTGGGCCGGCAATGTGCTGGCGAACCCCACCCTCCGGACCGCCCCGACCACCGTCGCCGAGGTCGCGGACACGGTGATCTCCGCTGCCGCGTCCGGCAGCCGCGTGAAATGCGTCGGAGCGGGCCACTCGTTCACCCCTGCGGCCGCCACGGACGGCGTCCTCATCTCGCTCGACGATCTCACCGGGATCGAATCGATAGTGCCCACCCGAGACGCCGACGGCCGCGTCGACGGCGCGGACGTCACGGTCTGGGCGGGGACCCGGCTGCACCGGCTCGGCCCCCTGCTGTGGGACCTGGGGCTGGCGCAGCCGAACCTGGGCGACTTCGCGGAGCAATCCCTGGCGGGGGCGGTGTCCACAGGAACGCACGGCACCGGATGCCGGGCCCCGGGTCTCCCGGCGACCGTGGTGGGACTGCAACTGGTGACCGCAGACGGCACCGTCCTGACCTGCTCCCGCGAATCCCACCCCGAGGTCTTCGAGGCGGCCCGACTCGGGATCGGCGCGCTGGGCATCATCACCAAGATGACCATCCG
>CAMNYG010000061.1 GCA_946570335.1 uncultured Dietzia sp.
GCTCTGGCTCCGGGAGACCACAGCGACGGCCACCGCGATCACGGCGATGATGAGGAGGAATTCCACGGGAGGCGACCTTTCTCAGTACTACGTGTCAAGACTACCGAGATCAGCGCTGGTCGGATTCGCGTGAAGCCCCCGAGCCCGGCGGCGAGGAGTGCCGTTGCCGCAGCTATCGGCCCGTGTAGTTGCCGGGGCGCTTCTCCCCGAACGCGGCCAGCGCCTCACGGTGGTCCTCGGTGTGGTGTGCCAGGGCCTGCATCGCAGCCGAGAGCTCCAGGAGGGACTCGAGCGACTGGTGCTGGGACTCCCGCAGCAGTCGCTTGGCCATGCGCACCGAGTGGGGCGGATTCTTGGCGATACGGGCCGCGAGTTCGCGGGCCGCGCCGAGCAACTCCTCCGGCTCGACAACCTGGTTGACAAGCCCCCACTCCAGAGCCTGATCGGACGTCACCCGGTCGCCGGTGAGTGCCATCTCCGCCGCGCGGGCCGGTCCGATCGCCTTGGTGAGCAGCCACGCGCCGCCGTCGCCGGGGATGATGCCGAGCTGCACGAAACTCTCCGCGAACCACGCATTGCTCGACGCCACCCGCAGGTCGCACATCACGGCCAGGTCGCACCCCGCCCCGACCGCCGGCCCGTTCACCGCGGCGACCACCGGAACCTCGCAGTGGTAGAGAGCGCGGGGGATGCGCTGGATGCCTCCGCGATACCCGTCGCGCAACTCGTACGGGCCACCCCCGAACATGCCCGTGCGGTCGACCATGTCCTTGACATTGCCGCCCGCGGAGAATGCCGAGCCGGCACCGGTGAGGACCACCGCCCGCACGTCATGGTCGGCGTTCACCTTCGCCACCTGAGCACAGAGCGCGTCAACGATCGCCGGATCGGAGATCGGATTCCGCGAATCCGGGAGATTCAGGGTCCAGGTCTCGATGTGGTCGGCACGCTCGACCAACAGGGATTCAGAGGCCATCAGAGATACATCCTTATCCATATGACGGAACCCGCACACAGGTTCCCTAACTACGTAAACGGTTACCCAAACCTATCTAGTGACGGTTGTCACCGTCAATGATGACAGGTGAGAACCTCGGCGCTGACCCAGACGTTCCACACCCAGCCCCAGGGCGACAAGGCCCGTAGATGCGGGGGCGTCGGTGGTGGTGTCGCGGCTTCTCGGTCACGAAGAAGCGGCGGTGACGCTGCGCCACTACGCCAATCTGTTCCCGGATGACCTGGATGAACTCGCGGCACGGCTGAATGGTGTGCGTCTGAGCAATGACGCCACGATGACACGAGATGCCCCCTCGGGGGTTGTGAAATGAGGAGGGCCCCGGTCAAAATGGTGTTTGACTGGGGCTTCCTGCCTGAGCCGCGTGTCGGAATCGAACCGACGACCTTTTCATTACGAGTGAAATGCTCTACCGACTGAGCTAACGCGGCGAGCCCTTGTGGGGCGTGGCAACTATATCCGACGGGGCCCTCGACAGAAAAAACGCATGCCGTCTGGCCCGCCGTCCCGACCGGGAGCCGGCTCAGCCGAGGGCTCCGCGGATGGCGCCGACCATGGCGGAGACAGCGAATTTGGGCTTGACGTTGACCTCGATCGCGGCCCGGCAGTCCTGGACCGCCTCGATCGCCTTGAGGATCGACGCCGCCGGATAGTGCCCGCCCAGCCTCGCGGCCTCGTCCGCCTTGTCCGCATGCACCGGCGAGACATCCCCGGCCCCGAGCGAGGCCATCAGCGCATCTCGGTAGAAGCCGGCCAGGTCGACCAGTGCGAGGTCCAGCGAATCCCGGGTCGAGCGGGTGCGGCGGGACTTCTGCGCGCGCTCGAGTTCCTTGACCGCGCCCGACGCTCCTCTACTCGCGGACGCGGTGCCCTTGCCCGTACCGCCGGCGCCGAGCGCGGTACGCAGTTCCTCGACCTCCCGCTCCTCCGACTCGGTGTTCCTCGCGACCGCCTCCTGCTCGGCGGCCCGCACCAACTGGTCCGCCAGGGGGAACGCGCGTCCCGGGTTGTGCATGACCATGGGCAACTGCAACACGACCTCGCGGCGTTCGCGCGTGGCCTCATCCGTGGCCAACCACCGGGCCCGACCGACGTGTCCCGAGGACACCGAGGCCGCCCACCTCGCCAGGTCCGGATCGATCCCTTCGTCGACGAGCAGCGCGTTCTCCACCGCGGCGGCGTCCGGCTGCCTCAACGCGACGTTCCGCGAGCGCGACCGCAGGGTCACCATGATGTCCATCGGGTCGGTGGTGGGTGAACACAGCAGGAACACCGTCCGGCTCGGCGGCTCCTCCACCACCTTGAGCAGCGCGTTGCCGGACTGCTCCGTGAGCCTGTCGGCCTCCTCGACCACCACGATCTGCCAACGGCCGGTCCCGGGACGGCTGGCCGCCCGCTGAATGGTCTCCTTGACGTCCTTGAGCAGGATGTTGACCCCCTGCGGCGCGAGCAGGTGCACGTCCGCGTGGGTTCCGGCCAGAACCGTGTGACAGGCCCGGCACTCGCCACAGCCCACGATCTCGGGATGTTCGCACTGCAGCGCCGCAGCGAACGCCAGAGCAGCGACGCTCCGGCCGCTGCCGGGCGGACCGGTGAACAGCCACGCATGAACCATGCGCGCATCCGACTCTTCCCACCCCTGACCGGGGACACGACGACGGGCCGCCGTGGCGGCTGCTGTCAGCTCCGCCACGACCTCGGCCTGACCGGCCAGACGATCGAACACCCCGGGCATGGCCCCAGCCTATCCCCGCGGTCGGACAGCGCCGGACTCCGCGATCCCCACACACCGAACCGGCTCCTCCGTTCCCGGGATGACCGGCGCGAACTAGGGTGGGGACGATGGAGCGCTGGGTCAGGTTGTTCAAGTGGCTGTGGGCCACTCCCTGGCCCGTCTACGCGCTGACGATGGTGCAGGCCAACATCATCGGCGCCGTCTTCGTGTTCGCGTTCCTGCGATTCGTCCTCCCCATGGACCACTTCCTGGATCTGGAGGAGTTCCGATTCCTCAACCAGTACCTGTTCATCGGGTACCTGGTATTGGCCTTCATCGGCGGCGTGATCGCCTCGACGCTCCTGCTCCTCCCCGTGCTGCGCGCCGACCGCGCCGGCCAGGACTTCGGGGGCGAGGTCCGCGACCGCACCCTGAGACTGCCGTTCCACCAGGCACTCATCTCGGGCGCCATGTGGGTCATCGGCACGATCCTCTTCGTCGCGGTCAACGTGGGCCACTCCCCTCACCTCGCCCTGATCGTGGCGGTGACCAGCATCCTCGGCGGGGTCGTCACGTGCCTGATCTCGTACCTGCAGGCCGAGCAGATCATGCGACCGATCACGGTCCGCGCCCTGGCCCGCGGCGTTCCCACGAGCCGCCACGTACCCGGCATCCGCCGGCGCATCTTCCTGGGCTGGTCGCTCACCACCGTCATCCCGATCGCGGGTGTGTTGCTCATCTTGATCGGCCACTGGTTCGGGCTGTTCGGAGACGACCCCAGCTACATCCTCGTGGCCCTGGCGGTGCTCGCCAGCGTCGCGGTGATCTCCGGCGCCATCGGCATGGGTCTGGTCTCGGACTCCATCGCCGACCCCGTGCGCGAGATGCAGGAGGGCGTCCAGCGCGTCAAGAAGGGCGACCTGGAGACCCGTCTGACGATCTACGACAGCTCCGAGGTCGGCCGCCTCGCCCAGGGCTTCAACGAGATGGTCACCGGGTTGCAGGAGCGCGAGGCCATCCAGGACCTGTTCGGCCGATACGTGGGCGAGGACGTCGCCCGCAACGCGCTTGAGCGCGGCACCCAACTGGGTGGTCAGGAACGGGAGGTCGCCGTGCTGTTCGTCGACCTCACCGGATCCACCGAGTTCGCAGCCGCCCACGAGCCAGCCGAGGTGGTGGCCGTGCTCAACGAGTTCTTCCGGATCGCGGTGGAGGCCGTCGACTCCAACGGCGGGTACATCAACAAGTTCCAGGGTGATGCCCTGCTCGCGGTGTTCGGCGCGCCGATCGAGGTGGAGAACGAGGCCGGGCGCGCTCTCCGCGCCGCCCGCGCCCTCCAGGCCAGGCTCCCCGAACTCGCACCTCTGACCGCCGGCATCGGTGTGTCGTACGGCACCGTGATCGCGGGGCACATCGGACATGCCAAGCGCTTCGAGTACACGGTGATCGGCGACCCGGTGAACGAGGCCGCCCGCCTGACCACCATGGCCAAGATGGAGCAGGGGCACGTCCTGGCCTCAGCTGCAGCGATCCGCCACGCTGACGCACCCGAGGTGGCCCGCTGGATCCTCGGCAGCAGCGTCGAACTGCGTGGTCGTGGGATCATGACGCAGCTCGCCCGCCCCCTCCGCCCGACGCTCGCGGACCGCTGGCAGGCCGGCAACGTCGCGCTCCGGCCGGGTCCGGCCGACGACACCACCACCTGAGAGGTGCCGCACCTCCGCCAAACACCAGCGCCGAGTCGCTACGTGCAGCGTTCTCCGAGGAGTCGCGACGCTCGAGGCTGACTGTGCGACTCAACGCCGCGCAGCGCGGGGGCGACCCAGCTCAACCCACCCCGAAGCGCCGGGGCGGACTACTTCGCGGAGGCCTTCTTCTTGGCCGGGGCCTTCCTGGCGGGCGCCTTCTTGGCCGGGGCCTTCGCCCGACGCTCGGAAAGCAGCTCGGAGGCACGCGCGTCGGTCAGCGTCTCCACGGTGTCCCCCTTGCGCAGGGAGGCGTTGGTTTCGCCGTCGGTGACGTACGGGCCGAATCGGCCGTCCTTGACGAGCATCTGCTTACCGGAGACCTCGTCGACGCCCAACTCGCGCAACGCCTTGGGCGCGGCGGCCTGGCGGCCCCGACGCTTGGGCTCGGCGTAGATCTTGAGCGCCTGCTCGAGGGTCGTGGTGAACACGGCGTCCTCGGACTCGAGGGTCCGCGAGTCGGTGCCCTTCTTGAGGTACGGCCCGTACCGGCCGAGCTGGGCGGTGATCTCCTCGCCGCTGGCGGGGTCCACGCCCACCACGCGCGGCAGCGAGAGCAGCTTGAGCGCGTCGGAGAGCGTGACGGTCGCCGGGTCCATGGACTGCATGAGCGACCCGGTCCGCGGCTTGGGCCCGGTGGGGTTCTCCGCGTCCTTCTTCGCCTTCCGCGTCACCGCGGACTTGGCCTTGGTGGCGGCCTTCTTGGCCTCGGCGATCTCGTCGTCGCTGGTGGCGGCGGCGATCGCGGCCTCGCGCTCGGCGTCGATCCGCTTCTTCTCCGCCTCGGCGTCGGCGAGCACCTTCTTCGCCCAGGCGGCCTTCTCCGCGTCGCTGGGCTCGGGCAGCTTCTCGGTCACGTAGGGCCCGTAGCGCCCGTCCTTGACGACGATCTCGTGCCCGGTCTCGGGATCCACGCCCAGGGGCCGCCCGTCCTGGGGGGTGGCGAAGAGCTTCTCGGCCACCTCGAGGGTGAGCTCGTCGGGGCTCATCCCCTCGGGGAGGTTGGCGCGCTGCGACTCGTCCTCGCCCGACTCCCCCTTCACCGTGCGCTCGAGGTAGGGGCCGTAACGGCCGACCCTGACGTACACGGGTCGCCCCTCGGCGTCGTCGAACACGCGGATGGAGTTGATGCTGCGGGCGTCGATGGCCTCGAGGTTGACGTCGACGAGGTTCTTCAGGCCGACGGCGTAGTTGGCGGCGGTCTCGGCGTCGGCGCGGTCGCCGGCCCCGAAGTAGAACCGTCGCAGCCAGTCGCCGCGGTTCTCCCGACCCTCGGCGATCGCGTCGAGCTCGTCCTCCATGAGGGAGGTGAAGTCGTAGTCGACGAGCCGGCCGAAGTTCTGCTCGAGCAGCCCGACCACGGCGAACGCCACCCAGCTGGGCACGAGGGCGTTACCGCGCGAGTAGACGTAGCCGCGGTCCTGGATGGTGCGGATGATGCTGGCGTAGGTGGAGGGACGTCCGATGCCCATCTCCTCCATAGCCTTGACGAGGCTGGCCTCGGTGTAGCGGGCGGGCGGGCTGGTGGTGTGGCCCTCGGGCAGGAGGTCCGAGCCGGTGAGGTGCTGCCCCTCGTCGAGGCGGGGCAGCCGCTTCTCGGCGTCGTCGGCCATCTTCCCGTCGCGTGAGGACTCGGTCTCGTCGGTGGCCTCGACGTAGGCCTTGAGGAAGCCGGGGAACGTGATGGTGCGGCCGGAGGCGGCGAAGGTGGCCTTGCTGTAGCCGGAGTCGTTGGCGCCGGCCTCGCCGGTGATCCGGATGCTCACGGTGGTACCGCGGGCGTCGGCCATCTGGGAGGCGACGGTGCGCTGCCAGATCAGCTCGTACAGGCGGTACTCCTCGGCGTCCAGCACGCTGTGGAGCTGGCCGGGGGTGGCGAACGTCTCGCCGGCGGGGCGGATGGCCTCGTGGGCCTCCTGCGAGTTCTTGACCTTGCGGTTGTACTGCCGCGGCGTGGGTGAGACGTACTCACTGCCGTACAGCTCCGCCGCCTGTGCCCGGGCGGCGGCGATGCCGCCCTCGGACAGGGTGGTGGAGTCGGTTCGCATGTAGGTGATGTAGCCGTTCTCGTACAGTCGCTGCGCGATGCGCATCGTCCGTTCCGAGGTGTAGCGCAGCTTGCGGCCGGATTCCTGCTGCAGCGTGGAGGTCATGAAGGGCGCGTAGGGGCGCCGCGTGTAGGGCTTGGACTCCACGGAGTCGACGACGAAGTCGGCACCCTCGAGCGCGCCGGCCAACGCCGTGGCCGCCTTCTCGCCGAGTACGACGGAGTCCCTGGCCGCACCGGTGGTCTTGAGACGGCCGTCCTGACCGAAGTCCCGGCCCTGCGCCACGCGGGCACCGTCGACCGCGGACAGTCGCGCGGTGAAGCTCTTCGGCTCGCCGGCGTCGCCACCGGTGACGCCCTGGGTGGCGAGGGTGGCGGTGATGTCCCAGTAGTCGGCGGCGACGAACGCCATGCGCTCGCGCTCACGCTCGACGATCACGCGGGTGGCCACCGACTGCACGCGGCCGGCCGACAGCCGCGGCATGACCTTCTTCCACAGCACCGGCGAGACCTCGTAGCCGTAGAGGCGGTCGAGGATGCGGCGGGTCTCCTGGGCATCGACCAGGTCGGTGTCCAGCTCTCGGGTGTTCTCGGCGGCGGCGAGGATCGCGGGCTTGGTGATCTCGTGGAACACCA
>CAMNYG010000062.1 GCA_946570335.1 uncultured Dietzia sp.
TCTTCGGTCCACTCGTAGGACTCGACGAGGTCGGCGAGCCAGCCCAGGTCCGCGATGGGGCCCTCGAGCTGGGGGCCGGTGGTGAACATGTGGGGCGCGCCGACCTCGGCGATGGTCAGCGCGCGGAGCTCCTCGATGTGGGACTGCAACGCGTCGCGGAGCTGGCGCAGGCATCTCGCGCGAAAGGCGTGGTCCGTCGACCAGTCGGTGGTGTCGAAGGCGGTGCGGGCGGCGGCGATCGCGGCGTCCATGTCCTCGGCGGTGGCGTCAGCGGCGGCGCCGATCACCTCCTCTGTGGCGGGGTTGAGGACGTCGAACGTCGCGCCTGAGGCGGCGTGGCGTAGTTCGCCGCCGATGAGCAGCGGTGCGGTGTCGGTGGTGTTCGTCGTCACGTGGGGCCTTCCGTCGGTGTCGGTGGACAGCTGTC
The DNA here is from genome assembly GCA_946570335.1 of uncultured Dietzia sp. GTDB lineage: Bacteria > Actinomycetota > Actinomycetes > Mycobacteriales > Mycobacteriaceae > Dietzia. Next base: position 428 of record CAMNYG010000062.1, read on the forward strand.
TAGACGATAGTCCGGTAATGGTGTACTGTCCAGACACATGTCCACCGATGTCCGCTTCGAATCCACGCGACGGCGCCTCAACGGCCAGCAGGCCGAGACCGTCGGCCGTCTGACCACTGCTGCCGTCGAGGTGCTGCGGGAGAAGGGCCCCGGGGGTCTGGCCGTCCGCGCCGTGGCCGCCCGGGCGGGTGTCGCCCCCGCGACCGCCTACACCTACTTCTCCTCCAAGGGACACCTGATCGCCGAGGTGTTCTGGCGCCGCCTGGACGAGCACACGACCGAGATCTCGGACGACGGCTCCACCGCCGACCGTGTGGTGGCGGTCCTCCGCGACGTCGCACTGCTGATCGCAGACGAGCCCGAGTTGTCCTCGGCGGTCACCGCCGCACTGTTGGGTGACGACCCGGAGGTCTCGCACCTGCGCGTCCGGATCGGTGCCGACATCCGTCGCCGTCTGGTGGCGGCGTTGGGGGACGACGGCGACGACGAGGTGGTCACCGCACTGGAGATGGTCTACGCCGGGGCACTCGTCAGGGCGGGCATGGGCTACGGCTCGTACTCGGACATGGCCGACGCGATCGAATCCGCCGCACGACTGATCCTGAGGTGACGCACCCACATGACTACCGCAACCCCCGCTCCGCTCGTGTTCAGCCCGTACGACTACGCGGTGCATGAGGACCCGTATCCGTTCTATGCCCGGCTCCGGGCCGAGGCGCCCGTCTACCACAACGCAGAGCTCGACTTCTGGGCCCTGAGCAAGTACTCGGACGTGCGGGAGGCGTTCCGCGCCCCCGAGGTGTTCTCCAGCGCCATGGGGGTCTCGCTCGACCCCGCCGCGTACGGGCCGCACGCCCACAAGACCATGTCGTTCCTCGCCATGGACGATCCTCGCCACGCCCGCCTGCGGCGGCTGGTGAGCAAGGGCTTCACCGCCCGCCGCGTGGACGGCCTAGGGGAGGGGATCGAGAAGATCTCGCGGCAGTACTGGGACGAGTGCCTGCAGCGTGCGGCTGACGGCGAGACGATCGACTTCGTGGACGACTACGCGGGCAAGCTCCCGATGGACGTCATCTCCGACCTCATGGGGGTTCCCGAGGTCGACCGGGCGGAGCTGCGCCGGCTGGCGGACCTGGTCATGCACCGCGAGGAGGGCGTGCAGGACGTCCCCCAGGACTCGATGGTCGCCGCGCTCGACCTGATCACCTACTACCAGGGGATGGTCGCCGAGCGACGCAGGTCGCGCACCGAGGACCTGACCTCGGCGCTGATCGACGCGGAGATCGACGGCGAGAAACTCGACGAGGACGAGATCCTGTCCTTCCTGTTCCTCATGGTGGTGGCCGGCAACGAGACCACGACCAAGCTGCTGGCGAACGCCCTGTTCTGGGGCCACGAGCACCCGGAGCAGTCCCGGCTCGTCCTGGACGACCCGTCGCGGGCACCGCAGTGGGTGGAGGAGACCCTGCGCTTCGACACCTCCAGCCAGATGGTGCTGCGCACCACCACGGCCGACACGACGATCCGGGGCGTGACCATCCCGGCCGACGAGAAGGTGCTCCTGCTCATCGGCTCGGCCAACCGCGACCACGAGATCTTCCCCGACGGCGACGTCTATGACCTGTCCCGCGACACCTCGGCGAGCCTGAGCTTCGGCCAGGGGCCCCACTTCTGCCTGGGCGCCCACCTCGCCCGGCTCGAGGGCCGCATCGCGCTGGACATGATCGCCCGGTCCATCACGGGATACGAGCTGCTCCCCGGCGCCGAGCGTGTGCATTCGTCCAACGTCCGTGGTTTCGCGCACCTGCCCATGCGGATCGAGGTGGCGGGCCGATGAGCCTGAGGTTCCCACCCCAGCTGGACACCTCGGAGCGACCGGTGCTGGTCACCGGTGCCTCCTCGGGGATCGGCCGGGCCTCGGCCGAGGCACTGGCCGCGCTGGGGCACCCCGTCGTGGTGGGCGCTCGCCGCGCCGACCGCCTCGACGAACTCGTCGCGACGATCCGCGATGCCGGCGGCGAGGCCACGGCATGTGCGGTCGACGTGACGGACGCCGACTCCGTGTCGGCCTTCATCGCCGCAGCGACCGGAGCCTACGGCGACCCGGAGGTGTTGGTCTCCAGCGCGGGAACGCTCACAATGGCGCGCGTCTGGGAGATGAGCCCGGAGGATTTCGCCGCCCAACTCGACATCCACCTGATGTCGGTGCACAGGCTGCTCCACGCGATCCTGCCCGGCATGATCGACCGCCGCCGCGGCGACGTCGTCGTCATCGGCTCCGACGTGGCCTACACGGCGCGGCCCCGCTCCGGCGCGTACGTCGCCGCCAAGGCCGGGCTCGAGAACATGGCGAACCAGGCCCGCAAGGAGCTCGAGGGCACCGGGGTACGGCTCGGCGTGGTCCGTCCCGGGCCCGTCATGACCGAGATGGGCACCGAGTTCGACCCGGCCACCGCCGAGGCCGTCATCGACGACTGGGTGCGTCACGGTTTCGGACGCCACCCGCGCATGTGTAAGCCCGCCGACCTCGCCCGCGGGGTCGCCGCCATGGTGGCGATGCCCCGAGGCGCCCAGATCACCGAGCTGGAGATCCAGCCGGAGGCCCCCATCGAGGAGGACTACTCGTGACCAGCACTGGCAACCCCGTAGAGTTCCCAGACTTCTCAACACTCGACGAGCCGGGACGGGTGTCCGGCGGCGAGGGCGAGCTCGGCCATATGGACGAACTCCGTGAGGACCCGATCAGCCTGTTCTGGCGCGTCCGCGAGGAGTGCGGCGACCTGGGCGTGTTCCGGATCGCCGACCGCGACATCTGCCTGGCCTCCGGTGCCGCCGCCAACGAGGCCTTCTTCCGCGCACCGGACGAGTCTTTGGACCAGGCGGCCGCCTACCCGTTCATGACCCCGGTCTTCGGCGAGGGCGTCGTCTTTGACGCCAGCCCCGAGCGGCGTTCGGAGATGCTGCACAACACCGCGTTGCGTGGTGAGCACATGCGCCAGCACGCCGTGACCATCCCTCACGAGGTCGAGCGGATGGTGGCCGAGTGGGGCGAGGAGGGTGAGATCGACCTGCTCGAGTGGTTCTCGGAGCTGACGATCTACACCTCGTCGGCGTGCCTCATCGGTCCGAAGTTCCGCGAGCAGCTCGACTCCCGGTTCGCGCATCTCTACCACGATCTCGAGCGGGGGACGGACCCGCACGCGTACATCGACCCGTACGCCGACATCCCGTCGTTCCGAAAGCGCGACGCCGCGCGTGAGGGGCTGGTGGAGCTGGTGTCGGCGATCATGGACGAACGGATCGCGAACCCACCGGAGGACAAGGACGACCGGGACCTGCTCGATGTGTTGGTCTCGGTCAAGAACGAGGACGGGACCTTCCGGTTCACCCCGGACGAGGTCACCGGCATCTTCATCTCGATGATGTTCGCCGGCCATCACACCACGTCGGGCACGAGTGCGTGGATGTTGATCGAGCTGCTGCGGCATCCGGAGTACCTGGCCGAGGTGCTGGCCGAGCTGGACGAGATCTATGCGGACGGGGCGGAGTACTCGTTCGGTGCGCTGCGGCAGATGCCCAAGGTCGAGAACGCGCTCAAGGAGACGTTGCGGCTGCACCCGCCGCTGATCATCCTCATGCGAGTGGCGCAGGAGGACGTGCAGATCGGCGACTACGTCGTGCGCGCGGGACAGACCGTGGCCGCCTCACCCGCGGTCTCCAACCGCCTACCCGAGGACTTCCCCGACGCCGACTCCTTCGACCCGGACCGCTACGCGGAGCCGCGGCAGGAGGACATCGTCAACCGGTGGACCTGGATCCCGTTCGGTGCCGGACGGCATCGATGTGTGGGTGCGGCGTTCGCCCAGCTGCAGATCAAGGCCATCTTCTCGGTCCTGCTGCGCGAGTACGAGTTCGAGCTCGCCCAGCCGGCCGAGAGCTACCACAACGACCACTCGAAGATGGTCGTCCAGCTGGCCCAGCCGTGCGTGGTGCGCTACCGCAAGCGGAACCGCTGAGGCGTAAGGAGCAGCAGATGAGAGTCGAGGTCGACTTCGACCTGTGCCAGGGACACGCCGAGTGCCAGGCCGAGGCCCCCGAGTGGTTCGCCGTCGGCAAGGGCTCGGGGGCCAAGGTCCGTGCCAAGCGGGGACAGGTCCCCGCCGATCAGCTCGAGGCCGTCAAGGCCGCCGTCAAGTACTGCCCGACTCAGGCACTGCGCCTGGTCGAGGACTGAAGCGAAACCAGGAGAAGAAGACGTGACCCGATACGACCGCGCCGAGATCGCCGAGTTCGTCCAGAAGTGGATCGACGCCAACGCCGAGTGCGAGCGCAACAAGGACTGGAAGCCCCTGGCCGAGTTCTACGCCGAGGACGCCACCTACGGCTGGAACTACGGCACCAAGGACGACTTCATGGCCGTCGGGATCGACGAGATCCGTGAGATCGCCCTCGGCCAGGAGATGGCCGGCCTCGACGGGTGGGAGTATCCCTACATCCGGACGATCATCGACCCGGAGACCGGCGACGTGCTGTGTTTGTGGAAGCAGATCGCCCGGGACACGGTCGACCCCGAGACCGGCAAGCCGTACGAGGTGCACGGCCTGGGCGGCTCGTGGTTCCTCTACAACGGCAAGCAGCAGTGGGCCTGGCACCGTGACTTCTTCGACTTCGGCAACGTCGTGGACCTGTTCATGCGGATGTACGAGGCGGACGCACTGACCGACTCCATGAAAGCCCGGTTCGAGGCGGCCGGAGACAAGCCCAAGGGCTGGTACCGGATCTCCGACAGCCCGGCCCCGCTGTGGCCGGTCTCGAGCCCGGACGAGGTCTGAGGACCATGAGCGAGCCGTCGCGCCGAGACCCGCTCGAGGGACTCGACCACGCCACCCTGGCCCGCCTGCTACCGGATCTGCTCCTGATCGGTCAGCTCATCGACAGGGCGGGGATGCCCGCCCTGCTCAGCGAGTTCGGTCTGGACGGGATGCGCGATGTCGCGATCGAGGAATGGCAGGCCGCCAGCCCCCACTACACCCGACGGATGAAGGAAGCACTGTCGATCACCGGCGACGGCGTCGCCGAGATCTTCAAGGGCTTCCAGCTCGACGTGGGGGCACCGCCCGAGTTCATGGACTTCCGGTACGGGGTCACCGATCACGGCACCGGCGAGTTCTGGCTCGACCACTGTGGCGCGCTGATGGACGTCGAGCCCATGGGTGAGCGGATCACCAAGACGATGTGCCACGACATCGAGGACCCCACCTTCCCGGCCACCGCCCTGGCCACCAACCCGCGCGCGCAGGTGGTGCCGATCCACCGCCCGCCGCGTGATCCGGAGGGCCGTACCCCGCACTGTCACTGGAAGGTGTGGATCGACCCGGAGGCCGAGCCGGCGCCGCTGCCGGAGCCCGCGGTGGAGTCGGCGACCAGTCGGCTCATCGACTTCCGGTTCGCCGCTCCCGCGCCGCGCGACACCACCGGCCAGGGGGAGCGGGACGACTATCGCGGGCCGCTGCTGACGGACCTGGTGTTCTCGGAGTTCACCTCGGCGGCGCTGATCCGGATCATCCGCGAGGTCTACCTGCAGATGCACCTGCTGGCGGTGGGGTTCCACCAGTCGGTCCGCCGTCGCTCGGACCGGGAGACCGCCGACCGGCTGCTCGCCTACCAGGCCACCGGGATCTCCGGGGTCGCAGGCGGACGGCTGCGCGAGGTCCTCGGCGTCGACGGCGACGCCCGGGGGCTCGCCGCAGTCCTCGACGTGCACCCCCTGTCCGGGCCGGTCGCCTACACCGGCTTTAAGTCGCGGGCCACCGACGACGGCGCAGGTCTCATCGTCTCGTGGGACACCTCTGCCGACGGTTTCCACGACGACACGTGGCTGCCACTGCTCGCCGCCGGCGACCTACGCCCGCTCGAGACGGCAGCGCAGGGCGTGGACCCGCGCTGGACCGTCGAGCCCGTGATCGGCGACGGCGCTCGGGTCGAGGCCGTCCTGTGGCTCGGCGACGAACCCGCCGAGGAACCGGAGGAGGTCGCCGTGACCCGCATCAGCACCGGGGCGGCGTTCAGCTTCGGGCCCACCCGTACCGCTCTGCCCATCACGCCCGTCTGACCCGGATCGACAGGCCGACTCGTCATATCCGCATCTCCACGAGCCCCAGCACCTGAGCTGCCCCCACGACCGGAGGACACCGCAATGGCACACAACCTGGCAGATCTCTTCGAGCACGCCGTCGACGCATACGGCGACGACCGGTTGGCCGTGGTCGAGGACGACCGGCGGCTCACGTTCGCGGGACTGGAGGAGGAGGCCAATCGCTGGTGCTCCGCCCTGTCGGACCTCGGGGTGGGGGCCGGCGACCACGTCGCGGTACACCTGCGCAACGGCGTGGACTGCCTGGCGCTGATCCTCGGCATCCTCAAGCTCCGCGCGGTGCCGATCAGCATCAACTACCGCTATTCGGGCTCCGAACTGCGGTATCTCTACGACTATTCCGATGCCTGCGTGCTGGTGTTCCACCGGGAGTTCGGCCCCGCGGTGGCGGCTGCCGTCGAGGGGCTCGACGCGGTCCGTCACACGATCGTGGTGGACGACGGCTCCGGGGCCGAGCCGCTCGCGCCCGGAGTCCTGGACGCTCGCGAGGCACTGGCCGCGGCCTCTCCCGACCGGC
>CAMNYG010000063.1 GCA_946570335.1 uncultured Dietzia sp.
ATCGTGCCCGTCCTGCGCCGTGAGCTCGACGCCCTGCGCCCGGCCCACGTGCCGGACGCCCCCACCCATCCAGCCCGGGTCGCCGCCCGCGACGCTGCACTTCTAGAGGCCGGAGAACCCGCCTACGACGACGCCTACCGCTTCGGCACCGGCGACAACTGGACGGGACTGACCGCCGAGGGCGGCCGGCGCGCACAGGAGCAGTCGCAGGCCCGCGACCGCCGCAACCAGGCCCGCCTCGAGCAGTCGAAGGCCGGGAAGGAGAGCAAGTGAACACCCACGCCACCAGCCCCGCCGGCGAGCGACCGCTGAACCTCGCCGTCGTCGCCGCGGGAACCTCGGTGCCCTCCAGCACCAGGATGCTCGCCGACCAGCTCACCAAGGCCACCCGTGACGCGCTGGCGCGGCACGGCCGGGACGTCCACGTGACGGTCCTGGAGGTACGGGAGCTCGCACACGAGATCGTCGACGCCACCTTCACGCGGTTCCCCGGCGACAAACTCAAGGTCGCAGTGGAGGCGATCGGACGCGCCGACGGCGTGATCGCGGTGACGCCGACGTACAACCAGTCGTACTCCGGCCTGTTCAAGGCCCTGTTCGACGTGATCGAGCCGGGTACCCTCACCGGCGTCCCGGTGGCACTCGGCGCCACCGGCGGCACCGCGCGGCACTCGCTGGTGATCGACTACGCGCTGCGGCCGATGTTCGCCTACCTCAAGGCCGACGTCGTGCCCACCGCGGTGTTCGCCGCGAGCGAGGATTTCGGCGCGGTGACCACCGCCGCCGGCGGGGACTCACTCGCCTCCCGGACGCAGCGTGTCGGCACCGAACTGGGCGACTACATGTTGCGCTTCGCCGGCGTGACGGCCGGCGCCGTGGCACCCACCCGCGCCGACGCGGGTCGGGGACGACGTACCGACGACGACGAGTTCGGCGACTTCGTGCCCATGGGCGACCTCCTGGGCCGCTGAGCGACCACGGCCCACACCCCCGCGGGGGTCAGTGGGTCTCCGTGGAGTCCTTCTTCTCGGCGGCCGCCTGCACCCCGGCCCGGTCCGTGCCCTCGTCGATCAGCTGATCAGGCTCCGGATGCTCCGCGTCGAAACTCTCCGGCAGGTTCTTGATGTGCTTGTTCATGTTGCGGATCAGCAGCACCGTGGCGATGAGCAGGAGCAGCACCACCGGGATGCCGAGCGGAGAGGCCTTGCCGAACTCCGGGCCTATCGGGTGGTCGTTCGACCCCGGCGTACCGGGCGACTGGTTCTGCGCCAGGATCATCGCCGACTCGTACGCCAGAATCTGGACGTCCGGTCCCAGGGTGATCATCGCGGGTCCTCACTCGTGTTCGGTCCGACCGGGAGATCGACATACGGGTCGACCCCCTCGAACAGGTCTGCCTCGTATTGTCCCTCAGCGAGCTCCGGAAAGCCCACCCGGCTGGCAGCCAGCTCGAACTCCTCGGTCGGCCAGACCCGCTGCTGCATCTCCACCGGCGCCGCGAAGAACCATCCGTTCGGGTCGATCTGCGTGGCATGCGCCAGAAGTGCCGAGTTGCGCTGCTCGAAGTAGTCCCCGCACTCCACCCGTGTGGTGACCCGCTCCATGATGTCCGGACGGTCGCCCCACCGGGAGAGGAACTCCGCGAAGTGGTGAACGCCGTCGCGGGCGAACAACTCCTCGTCCAGCATCTCCAGGCGGCTCTTGGGGAAGCCGTGCGTGTAGTAGACCTTCGAGATCGCCCACGGTTCGCCCGCCTCCGGATATCGGGCGGGGTCCGCGGCGGCCTCGTAGGCGGCCATCGACGCCGAGTGCACCTTCAGATGGTCCGGGTGGGGATACCCGCCGTTCTCGTCGTAGGTGATCATCACGTGCGGACGGAACTCCCGGATCCTGCGGACCAGGGCGCCGGTGACCTCGTCGTCGTCGGCGAGAGCGAAACATCCCTGCGGAAGAGGCGGTGTGGGGTCCCCCTCCGGCAAGCCCGAATCCACATACCCCAACCAATGGTGGTCGACACCCAGGATGTCGGCGGCACGCGCCATCTCGCGGCGCCGCACCGCGGGCAGGTCCGCGGTGATGTCCGGCCGGTCCATCGCCGGGTTGAGGATGTCGCCCCGCTCACCTCCGGTGCAGGTCTCCACCAGCACCCGGACCCCCTCCGCGACATACCGGGCCATGGTCGCCGCGCCCTTGGACGCCTCGTCGTCGGGATGAGCATGGACCGCCATCAGGCGGAGACCGGCCATCGTGGCACCTGCCGTTCTTCAACTGGAACACTTGACGTGACCGCACCATTCTAGGGTCGAACCGGGCGCTGTCGCCCCCGGGAGGGCTCGCCAGCCCGCCCCCGATACCCTGGGCACATGAGTGAGCCGAGGTCGGACGCCCCGTCACAGCGCCCCCCGTACCGCCCCCAGGACCGCTATGGCGCCGCCGAATCCACGTCCGGCGTGGCGGGCAAGGTCGTCGCCGGGCTCCTCGTCCTCCTGGTGGGCGCGCTCCTGGTGGCCGGTGCCGTCACCATCTACCGGCTCAACGCCACGCCCGACATCACCGGCGAGGTGATCGGCGTGGAGGTGGTGGACGAGGAGCTGACCCGGATGACCATGACCGTCAGCCGCGACGAGCCCGGCATCGCCGTGTACTGCATCGTCCGTGCCCAGGACCAGTCCAAGGGTGAGCTCGGCCGCCGCGAGGTCTACGTCCCGCCGTCCGAGCACGGCGTCGTCCAGGTCGACACCGAGATCGCCACGACCTCCCGGGCGTACATGGCAGACGTCTACGGTTGCGGTGACGACGTGCCCGACTACCTGCGAAGCTAGCCGCCGCGCCGCGCCGAGGCGGATCCGCGCACTGTGTTAGCATCGTCTTCATCAGCACGGCTCCGTTCGGCGGGGCCGTGTTTTTGTTACATGACGATGCTGAGAACAGATTGGAGTGCGCCCATGGCGAACGACACCCAGGTCCACTGGCTGACCCAGGACTCGTACGACCGCCTCATGGCCGAGAAGGAGGCGCTCATCGCGAACCGCCCCCTGATCGCCGCCGAGATCAACGAGCGGCGCGAGGAGGGCGACCTCAAGGAGAACGCCGGCTACCACGCCGCGCGTGAGCAGCAGGGGCAGGAAGAGGCCCGCATCCGGACCATCGACGACCTGCTGGCCAACGCCCAGGTCGGTGAGACCCCCACCGAGTCCGGTGTGGCACTCATCGGCTCCGTGGTCCGCGCGTACTACAACGGCAACGAGGACACCAAGGAGACCTTCCTCATCGGCACCCGTGGCGAGGGGTCCGGCAAGGAGGACCTGGAGATCTACTCCCCCGAGTCCCCGCTCGGCAAGGCCATCCTCGGCGCCAAGGTCGGCGAGACCCGCGAGTACACGGCGCCCAACGGCAAGCCGGTCTCCGTCACCGTCGTGACCGCGGAGCCGTACCAGAGCTGACCCTCTCCGGCCGCCCGCCGGTGGTAGGTTTTTGTCGAATGTCGGGCCGGAACCTCGGTCCCGATCCCGCGCCGGCATAGCAGGAGTTACACGTGTCAGACGGTTCCCAGGACAGGCCCCTCGGCCCCGCGCCGAAGATCGAAGCGGCGGCCGGGCGGGTCCTGGGTCCAGCGCTGCGCACAGGCCAGTCGCCGTTCGAGGACGACCTGTACACGTGGACGCCCGAGGTGGCCGAGGAACTCGCCCGCAGACTGGACGCCGATCCGGACGAGTCTGCGGGCGAGTCCACCCGCTCCCCCGTCATGCAGGCTCTGCACGACCAGCTCGAGGGCGCACCCAGGCCGGTCATTCTGCTGGCCGCCGAACTGCTCTACATCCAGCAGCTGCCGCTGTCCACGGTCACGGCCCGCCTCAAGCGGGGCCGCGTCCGCGACGTGCTGTCGTGGACCGAGGACGCACCTGAGATCCCGACCGATCTGGACGAGGTCCTCACCGAGCGCGGCCCGCTGACCGGCGGGCTGGGTTTCAACGTCCAGATGCGCGAGCACCTGCGCTGGCTGTGCTCGTTCATCATCCACTGGGCCGAGCTGGACGCCTCGGTCCGCGACGCCGCGTTGAGCGACCCGTGGGAGTTTCAGCGGGCGGCGCGTTCCACGCCCGGGGACTGGCGGGCGATCCGCTACAGCCTGCAGTACCTCGTGTGGCCCGGCTATTTCCAGCCGATCGTCAAGCACGAGCACAAGACCCGGATCCGCGACGCGTTCGCGGACCTCATCAGCGGCCCGTCCGGCATCGACGAGCTGGACATCGACCAGGACCTGCACCGGATCTCCGAGATCCTGTCCGCCCAGCTCGGCCAGCCCGTCGACTGGTACCGCGGCTCGGTGGCCAACCAGTGGCAGCGCCACCGCGACGACCACTCGCGGCGCGCCTGGCTCGTGCGGCCCGGTCGCGGCGGAGTCGGCAAGGCCGGCCAGTGGGTGGCGCAGAACCGGATCGCGCTGCCCGCCTCCCACCTGCCGCGGATCCCGGCCCACGCCAGCCGACTGGAGGTCTCGCAGGCGGTCGAGCAGGGCTACCCGCACCTGGACTACCAGGCCCGATTCCAGCTCACCGCCGAGCTGCACACCTTCCTGTCCCGGATGAACCCGCAGGACGTGGTGGCCACCGTGACCGACGCCCGCCTGCAGCTGGGCACGCTCACCGACGCCCTCGGCTACGTCGAGGACGGCGGGCAGCAACTCGAACGCTCAGTGCTGTGGAGCGACGTCACCCTCGATCTGGACGCCCTGCCCAGCCCACTGTCGGAACTGATCGGCGAGCCGGGCACCGTCGTGGACCTCACCGACGGCCTAGACGCGCTGCTCACGGCGATGCACCCGGGCAGCCACTCGACCGAGTCGGCGATCGCCGAGGCCCCCACCGCCGGTGCCGTCCCCACGCTGCCCGCGGTGACCGACGAACTCGCCGACGGCCTGCACATGCCGCGCGAGTCGCTGCAGGAGATCGTCGACACCCTGCAGTCGCGGCAGCAGATCGTGTTCTACGGCCCGCCCGGCACCGGCAAGACCTACCTCGCGCAGGAACTCGCCCGCTTCCTGGCCGGCGCCGACGACCCGAGTCGCGTGCAGCTGGTGCAGTTCCACCCCAGCTACGCCTACGAGGACTTCTTCGAGGGCTACCGCCCCACACTCACCGAGTCGGGCCAGCCGGGCTTCGCGCTACAAGCCGGCCCGCTGCGGCGACAGGCAGCCCGGGCGACGTCCGAGACCGGACGCGACCATCCGAGCTTTCTCATCATCGACGAGATGAACCGCGCCGACCTGGCACGCGTGTTCGGCGAGATGTACTTCCTGCTCGAGTACCGCGACCGCACGGTGCTGCCGCAGTACAGCCCGGACACGTCGTTCCGGCTGCCGCGCAACCTGTTCATCATCGGCACCATGAACACCGCCGACCGCTCCATCGCAATGGTGGACGCGGCCATCCGGCGTCGATTCGCGTTCATGGAACTGCATCCGGACACCCCGCCGGTCGCGGGCGTGCTGCGCCGTCACCTCGAGGCACGCGGGGTCACCACCGAGCCGGCGGACCTGCTCGAGGCACTGAACTCGGAGATCGACGACTCGGACCGCGATCTGCGGATCGGGCCGTCCTATTTCATGAAGGACGAGGCCACCGAGCCCGGCGGTCTCGAGGCCATCTGGCGCTTCGACCTGCTGCCGCTGCTGGAGGAGCACTACTACGGTCGGCTCACGCGGGCCGAGGTCCACGAGAGGTTCGGGCTGGCGGCGCTGCGTCGGAAGATCGGCCGGGCATGACCGCACCCTCGACGGGCCCGGCGGCGACCTCTGCGCCCCTGGCCCTCGAGTTCGACGAGTTCGACCGCCGCGGCAAGCTCGTCACCCTGAGCTGGGAGGGAGCACAGCACCTGTCGCAGACGGGGCTGGTGGAGGTCCTGCCCGCCGGCCGCGACACGTGGCGCCTGTTCCCCGGCGGCGCGGTGGGTTCGGTACACGTCGAGGGACTTTCGGCGCGGGTCATGCCGGCCGCGAGCCTCGGTCTGACGCAGCTGTTCTTCCTGCTGGACCACGCGGCCGACGACCCGTTCCTGTCCTCGGCGGTACCGGCGCGCGACGACGACGAGTTGTGGTTCTCGGTGGCCGAGTCCATGGCCCGGTTGGCGCATCAGGCGCTCTCGGCCGGCCTGCTCCGCGGCTACCGCCGCGTGGACGAGGCGCTCACCACGGTCCGGGGCCGGATCCGACTGGGTGACCAGATCCGGCGACGGCCGGGCATGATCATCCCGCTCGAGGTCTCGTACTCGGAGTTCACCCCGGACATCCCCGAGAACCGGATCCTGCGGACCGCGGCCCACCGGCTGCAGTTCCTGCCCGATCTGCCGGATGCCACGCGCCGGCGACTGGCGATGGTGGATGCGCGATTGGCGGACGCCACACTGATCCCGCAGGGCGCGCAGGTGCCCACGTGGACTCCGTCCCGGCTCAATGCGCGGTATCAGGACGCGCTCGCACTGGCCGACCGGATCGTGCGTCGGATCTCGGTGGAGGTCGAGGACGGACACGCCTCGTCGGCGGCGTTCGTGACCGAGATGCCGGCGCTGTTCGAGCGTTTCGTGGAGTCCGAGCTCACCGCCGCACTGCACGGCCACTGCGGCCGCCTGCTGCAGAACCCCGTCGTCGACCTGTCCTCCGGAACCGAGGCGGACGGCGAGGACGGCTCCGCCGGAGGCCGGCATCGCGCAGCCGTCGGTCGCCACCGCGCGCCGTCCACGGACCCCGACGACCACATCTCGGTGCGCACCGGCCTGGTGTACGAGGTGGACGGAGACCCGGTCACCACGTTCGTTGCCACCTACCCCACGGACCGGCGGGCCCGCGCCGCCGAGCACTACCGCCTCCTGGCGGCGTGCACCGCGCTCGGCGTGGACCGCGCCTACCTCATCTACCCTGCGCAGCGGCGAGGCGACGCCCCGCAGCCGCGGCGGCTCGTCCACACCGACATCTCGATCGCCGAGTACCCCGTCCCCCTGTCTCAGGCACCTGCGCAGAGCAGTCGGGCTATCGTCGCATTG
>CAMNYG010000064.1 GCA_946570335.1 uncultured Dietzia sp.
CGACACCGGCGCCCGACCCCGCGAACGCCCCCGAGGCGCCGACGCTGCAGGTCCCCACGTCGCTGCCGTCCGGAGAGCGCCTGGACCGTGTGGAGTGGAAGACCGCGAATCGTGTGGCGCTGTGGGTCCAGTCGCCGGCCATGGGTGAGGCCGTCCAGGTGCAGCTGATGTTGCCCGCCACGTGGAACTCCGAGCCGGACCGCACGTACCCCTCGTTGCTGCTGCTCGACGGCCTGCGGGCCCGCGACGACGCGAGCGGCTGGACCCTGGAGACCAAGATCTCGCAGTTCTTCGACGCCAAGAACGCGATCATCGTCCTGCCGGTCGGCGGCGAGTCGAGCTTCTACACGGACTGGGTGGCCGACGCCAAGGGCAAGGAATACCAGTGGGAGACGTTCCTCATGCAGGAACTCCCCCCGCTGCTGGCGCGCGACTGGCGCGTCGGTGACGAGCACGGCGTGGCCGGACTGTCCATGGGCGGAACCGCCGCGCTGATGCTCGCGCAGCGCTACCCGGACTTCTTCCAGTTCGCGGCCAGCTACTCGGGCATCCTCGACACCACCAGCTTCGGCATGCCGGAGGCGATCAAGGTGGCCATGCAGGACGCCGGCGGCTACCCGGCCGAGAACATGTGGGGTCCGCTCGGGTCGGCACGGTGGCAGGAGCAGGATCCCAAGCTGCACGCCGAGAAGATGCGCGGGCAGAGCGTGTACGTCTCGGCGGGCAGCGGTAACACCGGGCCGTGGGACGAGCCGTCCGGTCTGCCGGGCATCCCCACCAACTTCCCGGGTTACGGGCTGGAGCTGCTGTCGCGCATGACCACCCAGACGTTCGTCAACAGGGCCCGTGAGGCCGGGGTGGACGTGACGGCCAACTTCCGGCCCTCCGGCACGCACACGTGGCCGTACTGGCAGTTCGAGATGACCCAGGCGTGGCCCCAGTACGCGGCGGCCGTCGGCATCGAGAACGTCGAGGAGCCCTGCGCCGCCGAGGGGGCGATCGCCGCCCTGGCGGAGCGTCAGCCCGGACTGGGGCCGTGCCTGACCGGCGAGTACGACGTCCCGGGCGGCAAGGCCACGGACTTCCGCTTCGGCCGTGTCTTCTGGTCGCAGCAGACCGGTGCCCACTCGGTCCTGGGCGCGATCGGCGCGGCCTACCAGGCCGAGGGCGGACCCGGCGGACCGCTGGGACTGCCGACCTCGGGCGAGAACACCACCCCCGACGGCAAGGGGCGCTACTCGACGTTCCAGAACGGCGTCATCTACTGGTCGCCGACCACCGGCGCGCATGCCGTCCGTGGCGCCATCCGGGCCATGTGGCAGGACAGGGGCGCCGAGCGCGGAGACCTCGGCTATCCGACCACCGACGAGATCGCCAATCCGAACAAGCCGGGCGCCGTCCAGGGCTTCCAGGGCGGCACCGTCTACTGGTCGGAGGAGACCGGGCCGAAGGTCGTCGAGGGCCGGATCCTCGAGGCGTACCGCGAGGCGGGCGCGGAGAACTCGGAGCTGGGGTACCCGGCGACCGATGAGATCGCGCTGAGCACCCGGGACGGCGCCTTCAACCGTTTCCAGGGCGGCTACATCTACTGGTCGCAGCAGACCGGCGCCCACATCGTGCCGCGCGGCCCGATCTTCGAGGCCTGGGGGACGGTCGACTATGAGCGCGGCCGCCTCGGCTACCCGACCGGCCCGGTGCGGACGACGCGCGACGGCGAGGTCCAGGATTTCGAGGGCGGCCAGATCACCGTCTCGGGCGGTCGGGCGGAGATCTCGTGAGGGCCCGCGTCCCGGCGCTGGGTGCCGCGTTGATCGTCGCGGGCGGGATGCTCGCCGCGTGCGGCGGCGGTGATTCGACGGTGTCCGGCGTACCGGATTCGGAGACCATCGCCCCACCGCCCGGCGGCGGTACGCCGGCCTCCTCCCGGGTTCCGGCCACCGAGGACTCGGGGCGGTTCACCGAGGCGCCCGAAACGGTCGCCCCGGACGCCTCCGGCTTCAGTGGCCCGGCTGTCGGGGCGCGGGAGCGCGGCTACCTGGAGACCCTCGAGCGTGAGGGTATCGAGACCGAGGAACTGCAGGACCCGCTGGTCGCGGCGGGCAACACCATCTGCCGCATCAGGACCACGGGCGGCGCGGCCGACGAGACCACGACGATCGCCGACGCGGTCGCCGGTCAGATCGCGGCGGGTGGCTACTCCGAGCACGGCGTCGACGAGCTCTCCCGGATAGTCGTGGAGGCCTCCGCCGGTCAACTCTGCCCGTAGTGGCCGCCGCGGCCGCGTGAGTGCCACCACGTCTGGCCGTTCTACGGAACCCGTGGGCCCGGCCGGGCGTTGAACCAGACATCGGCCATCGGCGGACGTCGCATGCGAGATGGTCGGGAAGGAGTACGGACCGTGGCCCGTGGATCTCGTCGAGGCGCCGGCCGCCGGCTCGGGTGTTCGATCGGAGCGCTCGTCCTGGTGGTCCTGCTGGTGCTCGGTATCGGCTGGTGGGTCGGGAACAGGGGGCTGCCCCCCGGGCCCGAGGGGCCCCAGCCCGGACCCGGGGAGGTCCCAGAGCTGACCCAGCCCGCGGACTGCGCCGCCGTGCAACTGCTCGCGGTGCCGGGCACCTGGGAGAGCAGCCCGACCGATGACCCGCACAACCCGACGTTCCTGCCCAACGCGCTGCTGCGGACCATCACCGACCCGCTCTCCGAGCAGTACCCGGGAGACCGGCTCGAGGTCTTCACCGTCCCGTACGTGGCCCAGTTCCGTAATCCGCAGCAGCCCGACGAGATCACCTACGACCAGAGTCGCGCCGAGGGCACCGACCGGGCGCGGGCCGAGATGGCCGCCACCCACGAGCACTGCCCCTACACCTCGTTCGTCCTTCTCGGCTTCTCGCAGGGGGCCGTGATCGCCGGTGATCTGACCAACGAGATCGGCACCGGTAACGGCCCCGTTCCCGCCGACCGGGTGCTGGGCTCGGTGTTGATCGCGGACGGGCGCCGGCTGCCCGGTGAAGGCCAGTCGCCGGGCCTGTCCGCGGGCAACGGTCAGGGAATGGAGATCTCCCTGCAGCCGGTCACCGGGATCACCCAGCTCATCGCCGGTGCCACCATGACCGGTCCCCGCCCGGGCGGATTCGGCGAGCTCGCCGACCGCACGGCGCAGATCTGCGACTCCCGTGACCTCATCTGCAACGCCCCGCTCAACGTGGTCGACGGCGCCGCGCGGCTCCAGGAGTTCGTGGCCAACAACGCGATCCACGCGATGTACGCGACGAACCCCGACGTGATCGTCGGAACGACCGTGCCGGAGTGGGTGATCGGACACATCCGCGAGCTCACGGACGCCGCCCCGGAGGTCGCCCACGGATAGATCTGCTGGTCCGGCCGGTGGGCGACACGCCGGTTGTCGCCGACGATTCGGAGTTCGGAGGTGGCCTGGGGCACGCTGTAAGATCGACCAAGCCTGTCGTCATCATGCCCGGATATTCCGCGGTCGACGACGTCGACCACCAGACACGGATCGGAACGGAGCAACGTGGAGTTCGAGCAGTACCACGACGCCAGCGGGGCGATCGTCATCCCCGACCGCACCACCCTGGTCGACTTCGTCGAGGCCAACGTCTCCGCCGCGCGTCAGGACCCTGCGCAGGACGGGCTGGTCTACCGCTACATCGACTACTCGAAGACCCGTGACGGTGACGTGCACGAACTGCGGTGGTCGTGTTTCGGCGACCGCCTCCACGCCATCGCGGCGCGGCTGCAGCAGGTGGCGGAGCCGGGCGATCGGGTGGCCATCCTGGCCCCCCAGGGCCTGGATTACATCGTGTCGTTCTTCGCCGCGATCCACGCCGGCCTCATCGCCGTGCCCCTGTTCGACCCGGACGAACCCGGACACCATGACCGCCTCCACGCGGTCTTGGGTGACTGCTCGCCCTCGGTCATCCTCACCTCGACCGAATCCGCGGCCGGTGTCCGGACGTTGTTCCGTGAGCTGCCCGCCCGTCAACGTCCGCGCACCGTCGCCGTCGACGCCATCCCCGCCGAGTTGGGCGCCGGATGGAACCGTCCGGAGCTGAGCGCGGACGACATCGCCTACCTGCAGTACACCTCGGGCTCCACCCGCGTCCCGGCCGGTGTGGAGATCACGCACCGCAACGTGGTCACCAACGTCATCCAGCTCTTCGACGGACTCGGCCTGTCCAGGTCCTCCCGCGGCGTCACCTGGCTTCCCCTGTTCCATGACATGGGCCTGGTCAAGGTCATCGCGCCGGCGCTGGTCGGCTCCACCGTCACGGTGATGAGCCCCCGCGCGTTCGTCCAGCGGCCCGGCCGCTGGATCAGACAACTCGCCGAGGTGGCCGCCGAGGAGGGCGTGGAGGGCGTGTTCGCCGCCGCACCCAACTTCGCGTTCGAGCACGCCGCCCGCCGCGGTCTGCCCCGCGAGGGGGAGACGCTCGACCTGTCGGGCGTCACGAGCATCATCAACGGCTCCGAGCCGGTCACACCCGCGTCGATGCGCGTGTTCAACGAGGCGTTCTCCCCGTACGGGCTGGCTCCGTCGGTCATCAAGCCCTCCTACGGCATGGCCGAGGCCACGCTGTTCGTGTCCTCGCCGCGCAAGCACGACGAGGCGATCGTCATCCATGTGGACCGGTCCGACCTGGGCAAGGGCGTCATGACCGTCCTGGACCCTGCGCAGGTCGAGGGCAACGACGACGCGATCCCACAGGTCGCCTGTGGTTACGTGGCCCCGAGTCAGTGGGCGGCGATCGTCGAGGCCAACATCGACGAGGCGACGGGCGAGCACGACGGCACCGGCCGCGAGCTGCCCGAGGGCCGGGTCGGCGAGATCTGGCTGCACGGCACCAACATCGGCCGTGCCTACTGGGGTCGCCCCGGGGATTCCGAGGCCACCTTCGGCAACACGCTCGTCGAGCGCCTGGACGAGGGCTCCAAGACCGTGCGCGAGTTCGGCACCGTTCCCGCCGACGGGCAGTGGCTGCGGACCGGCGACTACGGCGCGTACGTCGACGGTCAGCTGTACATCACCGGTCGCGTCAAGGACCTGGTGATCGTCGCGGGTCGCAATCACTACCCGCAGGACCTGGAGAACACGGCGCAGGACGCCTCCGACGCACTGCGCCCCGGTTTCGTGGCCGCTTTCTCGGTGCCCGCCAACCAGCTTCCGATCGACGCCCGTAACGGTGTGGAGATCGCCGCCGATGACTCTTCGGAGACACTCGTCCTGGTGGGCGAGCGGGCCCCCGGCGCGGGCAAGGCGGATCCCGGGCCCATCGCGGATGCCGTCCGTTCCGCGATCTCCGCACGGCACGGTGTCACGGCCCAGGACGTGCTCCTGGTCCCCGCCGGATCCATTCCACGCACCTCCAGCGGCAAGATCGCGCGCCGCGCCTGCAAGGCCGCGTACGTGGATGGCACGCTGCGTGGAGGGCACCAGCAGACTGCCTTCCCGGACCTGCCGACGCAGTAGCGTCCGACGACCTGGCCGGAATCGGCGCGCCCAGGTGCCGAACAGCGACGGACGTACCGGACCACACCCGAGGAAAGGCGAGCCACACGATGGCACAGAGCGAGATGACGGTAGTAGAGCTCCGCGAGTGGCTGCGGAGCTGGGTCTGCCGGGCCACCGGCCTCGACCTGTCCAAGGTGACTGACGACCGGTCGCTCGAGGAGTACGGTCTGTCCTCGCGGGACGCGGTGACCCTCTCGGCGGATCTGGAGGATCTACTGGGCCGTCCCCTGGACGCCACGGTCGCCTACCAGCACCCCACCATCGAGACCCTCGCCGAGTACGCGATCAACGGTCCGGTGGAGCTGGACGAGCCCACCGATCTGCACACGTTCCGTGAGCGCGGCGCCGGCATGGAGTTCGACGTCGCGGTGATCGGCATGGCCACCCGCTTCCCCGGTGGCGCCGACAGTCCCGAAGCCATGTGGGAGCTGCTCGCCTCCGGCCGTGACGCGACCGGCCCGCGCCCCGCCACCCGCTGGTCGGAGTGGGCGGGCGACGCCTACGTGCAGCAGGTGCTCGCTGAGGCACCGGACCACGGTGGGTGGCTTGAGGATTCCGAGGTGCGGGATTTCGACGCAGAGTTCTTCGGCATGAGCCCCCGCGAGGCCGAGATGGTCGACCCGCAGCAGCGGCTCGCCCTCGAACTCACCTGGGAGGCGCTCGAGAACGCCCATCTGCCGGCCAGTGATCTCAAGGGCCGCGAGGTGGGCGTGTTCATCGGCTCCTCCTCGAGCGACTACCAGGTGTTCCTCACCTCCGACTCGGCCGCGGCCTCGCCGTACGCCGTCACCGGTGCCTCCAACTCGATCATCTCCAACCGCGTCTCGTACACCTTCGACTTCCGTGGCCCGTCGATGACGCTGGACACCGCCTGCTCGACCTCGCTGGTCACCGTCCACGAGGCCGTCAACTCGCTGCGCCTGCACGAATCGGACCTGGCGGTGGCCGGTGGCGTCAACATGATGCTGGCGCCGGCCGCGACCATGGGCTTCGCCAAGACCGGTGCCGCACTCAGCCCGGACGGCAGGATCAAGGCCTTCTCCTCGGACGCCGACGGCATCTGCCGCGCGGAGGGCGGGGGAGTGTTCATCCTGAAGCGCCTGTCCGAGGCCGAGCGGGACGGGGACGAGATCCTCGCCGTCATCAAGGGATCGGCGGTCAACTCCGACGGCCGCTCCAACGGCATGACGGCGCCCAACCCCGACGCCCAGGTCGCGGTCCTGCGGCAGGCCTATGCGGACGCGGGCGTCGACCCGCGCCAGGTGGACTACATCGAGGCCCACGGCACCGGCACCATCCTCGGTGACCCCATCGAGGCCAGCGCGCTCGGGCAGGTCCTCGGCCGCGGCCGCGACGCCGACAAGCCCACCCTGCTGGGGTCGGCAAAGACCAACTTCGGCCACATGGAGTCCGCCGCCGGCGCGGCCGGACTGGCCAAGGTCGTCCTCGGCATGAA
>CAMNYG010000065.1 GCA_946570335.1 uncultured Dietzia sp.
CGGGCCGGTCTCCGGTGCCGGTGCCGCCACCGCACACGGAGCCGCGCTCACCGCGCTCCTCGGCTTGACCGGTGGGTATGACGAGGGCGGGGTGGGGGCGGCGGAGCTGCCGCCGTTGCCGCCACTGCGCTGATCAGGTCTGGGACCGAAGGGGACCGGGCGGTGCGTGCGATGGCGTCACCCCTGAGAGAAATCTCACAAGGTGGAAACTGTTTCCCACGTCAAGGGCCACGGCTTGACTTGGTCGACTTGTGCGACTATCCCCCTTTCCCCATATTATTTTCCGGCCAGAGGGCCTCGGTTCTCTGAGTACGGGCGCTCCAGCGACCGCGGAGTCCGCCCGTCGACAAGCGAAGGCGAACAGATGCAGACGACTCCCGGCCCCCAAGGCCTGTACCGCCCGGAACATGAACACGACTCCTGTGGTGTCGCGTTCGTGGTGGACATGTACGGACGTCAGTCCCGGGACATCGTCGAGAAGGCGATCGCCGCGCTGGTGAACCTCGAGCACCGAGGCGCCGTGGGCGCCGAGGCCAACACCGGTGACGGCACGGGCTTGTTGATCCAGATACCGGATTTGTTCCTCCGCGAGGTGATGCGTGAGGAGCAGAACACAGAACTACCCCAGGCCGGTGCGTATGCAACCGGCCTTTGTTTTCTCCCGCAGTCCCGGATGCTGGCGATGGACGCCATGCGGATGGTCGAGCGGATAGCGGCTGAACAGCACGTCAGTGTGATCGGCTGGCGGGAGGTCCCGGTCGACGACTCCTCGGTCGGGGCGATCGCACGCGATGCGCAACCGACGATCCACCAGATCTTCGTCAAGGCCGCCGGCCCCGACGGTGCCCTGCTCACCGGGATCGACCTCGAGCGCCGGTGCTTCGTGGTGCGCAAGCGGTGCGAGCACGAACTGGGCAGCAAGGGCCCCGGCATGGGTGACCTCGGCTCCGAGACGGTCTACTTCCCGTCGCTGAGCCCGCGCACGATGGTCTACAAGGGGATGCTCACCGAGAAGCAGCTCCCGGACTTCTACCTCGACCTGCAGGACGAGCGCGTGGAGTCGGCACTGGGGATCGTGCACTCCCGGTTCTCCACCAACACGTTCCCGGCCTGGCCGCTCGCGCACCCGTTCCGCTACGTCGCGCACAACGGTGAGATCAACACCGCGCGCGGCAACGAGAACTGGATGCGGGCCCGCGAGTCACTGATGACCAGCGAGCACATCGAGGACCTGCAGGCGGCGTTGCCGATCTGCACCCCCGGCGGATCGGACACGGCCCGCTTCGACGAGACGCTCGAGCTGCTGACCCTCGCCGGCCGGCCCCTGCCGCACGCCGTGCTGATGATGGTCCCCGAGGCCTGGGAGCGGCACGAGAAGATGGACCCCGCCAAGCGGGCGTTCTACGAGTTCCACGCCTCGCTCATGGAGGCCTGGGACGGCCCGGCATCCATCACGTTCACCGACGGCACCGTGATCGGCGCGGTCCTCGACCGCAACGGCCTGCGCCCGTCCCGCATCTGGGTGACCGATGACGGGCTGGTCGTGATGGCCTCCGAGGTGGGCGTGCTCGACATCCCGCAGGACAAGGTCGTCACCAAGACGCGACTGCGCCCGGGGCGGATGTTCCTGGTCGACACCGAGCAGGGCCGGATCATCGACGACGAGGAGATCAAGACCTCCCTCGCCGCCGAGCATCCGTACCGCCGGTGGCTCGACGACGGCATCACCCGCCTCGAGGATCTGCCCGAGGTGAGCCACGAGATCATGAGTCATGAGCGCGTGGTGCTGCGCCAGCGGGTGTTCGGGTACACCGAGGAGGAACTGCGGCTGCTGGTCTCGCCGATGGCCGTCACCGGCGCCGAGGCGATCGGATCGATGGGCACCGACACCCCGTTGCCGGTCCTGTCCCAGCGGTCCCGGATGCTGTTCGACTTCTTCGCGCAGCGTTTCGCGCAGGTCACCAACCCGCCGCTCGACGCGATCCGCGAGGAGCTCGTCACCAGCTACGGCGTGACCCTCGGACCCGAGGGCGACCTGATCAACCCGGGACCGGACTCGTGTCGGCAGATCCGCCTGGACAACCCGATCCTCGGCAACACCGAGCTCACCACGCTGATGGCCGCCGGCGACACCCACCCGGGCCTGAAGTCCGTCGTGGTGCGGGGCCTGTACAACGTCGCCCACTCCGGGCGCGGCCTGCGGATCGCGTTGGACCGGATCCGTCGCGAGGTCTCCCGGGCCATCGAAGACGGCGCGTCGATCATCGTGCTGTCCGACCGTGAGTCGGACGAGCGCAACGCGCCCATCCCGTCGCTGCTGCTGACCTCGGCCGTCCACCAGCACCTCGTGCGGGAGAAGACCCGCACCCGGGTGGGTCTGGTGATCGAGTCGGGCGACGCCCGCGAAGTCCACCACATGGCGGTGCTCTTCGGCTACGGCGCCGAGGCCATCAACCCGTACATGGCGTTCGAGTCGATCGACGAGCTCGTCAAGACCGGTGAGCTCACCGGTGTGGAGACCGAGGTCGCCTACGCCAATTACCGCAAGGCTGCCGCAAAAGGCGTGCTCAAGGTGATGTCCAAGATGGGCATCTCCACCCTGGCCTCGTACACCGGCGCACAGCTGTTCGACGTCACCGGACTGTCGCAGGAACTGTGCGACGAGTACTTCACCGGCTCGATCAGCCCCATCGACGGCATCGGCCTGGAGGAGATCGCCGGCGACGTGGCCCGCCGCCACCGCTTCGCGTTCCTGCCGCGGCCCGAGGAGGCCGCGCACCGTGAGCTCGAGATCGGTGGCGAGTACCAGTGGCGCCGCGAGGGCGAGTACCACCTGTTCAACCCGGACACGGTGTTCAAGCTCCAGCACTCCACGCGGTCCGGCCGCTACGAGATCTTCAAGGAGTACACCCGCCTGGTCGACGACCAGTCCGAGCGACTGGCCACGCTGCGCGGCCTGTTCGAACTCAACAGTGACCGCCCGCCCGTGCCGATCGAGGAGGTCGAGCCGGTCTCCGAGATCGTCAAGCGCTTCTCCACCGGTGCGATGAGCTACGGCTCGATCTCCGCCGAGGCGCACGAGACGCTCGCGATCGCCATGAACCGGCTCCACGCGCGGTCCAATTCCGGCGAGGGCGGAGAGTCGACCGACCGCTTCACCCCGGACGCCAATGGCGACTGGCGGCGCTCGGCCATCAAGCAGGTCGCCTCCGGGCGGTTCGGCGTGACCAGCCACTACCTGGCCAACTGCACCGACATCCAGATCAAGATGGCCCAGGGCGCCAAGCCCGGTGAGGGCGGCCAGCTCCCGCCGAACAAGGTCTACCCGTGGGTCGCCGAGGTCCGCGGATCCACGCCCGGCGTCGGGCTCATCTCCCCGCCGCCGCACCACGACATCTACTCGATCGAGGACCTGGCGCAGCTCATCTACGACCTGAAGAACGCGAACCCGCAGGCGCGGATCCACGTGAAGCTGGTCGCCGAGCAGGGCGTCGGCACCGTGGCCACGGGCGTGTCCAAGACGCACGCCGACGTGGTGCTCATCTCCGGCCACGACGGCGGCACCGGGGCCTCCCCGCTGACCTCCCTCAAGCACGCCGGTGGACCATGGGAGCTCGGACTCGCCGAGACCCAGCAGACCCTGCTGGTCAACGGCCTTCGCGACCGGATCGTGGTGCAGGTCGACGGGCAGCTCAAGACCGGGCGTGACGTGGTGATCGCCGCACTGCTGGGCGCCGAGGAGTTCGGCTTCGCCACCGCCCCGCTCGTGGTGGCCGGCTGCGTCATGATGCGGGTCTGCCATCTCGACACCTGCCCCGTCGGCGTGGCCACCCAGAACCCGGTCCTGCGTGAGCGGTTCAACGGCAAGGCCGAGTACGTGGTGAACTTCATGGAGTTCATCGCCGAGGAGGTCCGCGAGTACCTCGCCGAACTGGGCTTCCGCTCCCTCGACGAGGCGATCGGCCACTCCGAGTGCCTCGACAAGTCCCGGGCGTTCGCCCACAACAAGCGCATCGCGGGGCTGGATCTGGAGCCGGTCTTCGCGCAGGCCGATTCGCCGTTCATGCACCAGGACCTGCGCTGCACGAAGGAGCAGGACCACAAACTCGGGCACGTGCTGGACAGGACGCTGATCGCCGACTGCCGCGACGTCGTCGTCGACCCCTCGCGCGGGCCCGTCACCGGCGCCTACCCGATCGCCAACGTCAACCGCTCGGTCGGCACGATGCTCAGCCACGAGATCTCGAGGACCCACGGCGCCGAGGGGCTGCCCGACGGCTCCATCGACCTCACCTTCACCGGGTCGGCGGGCAACTCACTGGGCGCGTTCCTCGCCTCCGGTGTGACCCTGCGCGTGGACGGCGACGCCAACGACTACGTGGGCAAGGGCCTGTCCGGAGGGCGGATCGTGGTCCGCCCGGCACCGGACGCCGCCCCCGACTTCGTGGCCGAGAACAACATCATCGCCGGCAACGTGATCTGCTACGGCGCCACCGCCGGCGAGGTGTTCCTCCGCGGCATCGTGGGCGAGCGCTTCTGCGTGCGCAACTCCGGCGTCATCGCGGTCGTCGAGGGCGTGGGTGACCACGCGTGCGAGTACATGACTGGCGGGAGGGTCGTGGTGCTCGGCGCCACCGGCCGCAACGTCGCCGCCGGGATGTCGGGCGGCGTGGCCTACTTCTACGACCCCGACGGCGCACTGCCGGACAACCTCAACGGCGACCTCGCCGACATCGAAGAGCTCACCGCCGACGACGTGGAGTTCCTCCACGGCATCATCCAGCGCCACGTCGACGAGACCGGCTCCGCCCGGGGTCGGGAACTGCTGGGCGGTTGGGCCCAGAACGTGAATCACTTCGCCAAGGTCATGCCGCGCGACTACAAGCGTGTGCTGCTGGCCATCGAACAGGCGACCAAGGACGGACGGAACGTGGACGAGGCGATCATGGAGGCCGCAAATGGCTGACCCGAAGGGCTTTCTCAAGCACACCGAGCGCGAGCTGCCCAGGCGCCGTCCGGTCGACCTGCGGATCATGGACTGGAACGAGGTCTACGAGTCCACGACCCTGCCGCCCGACGCGCTGGAGACCCAGGCGTCACGGTGCATGAGCTGCGGCATCCCGTTCTGCCACCAGGGCTGCCCGCTGGGCAACATCATCCCGGAGTGGAACGACCTGGTGCACCGCGGTCGCTGGGACGCGGCGGTCGACAGGCTGCACGCGACCAACAACTTCCCCGAGTTCACCGGGCGACTGTGCCCGGCGCCGTGCGAGGGGTCGTGCGTCCTGGGGATCAACCAGGAGCCGGTCACCATCAAGCAGATCGAGGTGGAGATCGCCGAGACCGCGTGGTCGGGTGGCGGCATGGAGCCGGTGATCCCGTCGCTGCGTACCGGGCAGAAGGTCGCAGTGGTGGGCTCCGGCCCGGCCGGCCTGGCGGCGGCGCAGCAGCTCACGCGAGCCGGGCACACGGTGACGGTCTTCGAGCGCGACGACCGCATCGGCGGGCTCATGCGCTACGGGATCCCCGAGTTCAAGATGGAGAAGTCGGTCCTCGACCGGCGGCTTGCCCAGATGGAGGCGGAGGGCACGGTGTTCCGGCCCGGTGTCAACGTCGGCAAGGACGTCACCGCCGCCCAGCTGCGGTCGCAGTTCGACGCGATCGTGCTGTGTGGCGGCGCCACCCTGCGGCGCGATCTGCCGGTCCCGGGGCGTGAGCTCGACGGTATCCACCAGGCCATGGACTACCTGCCGCTGGCCAACAAGGCGGCGGTGGGTGACCCGGTGGTCGACGCCGACGGGCTGCCGGAGATCCACGCGCGGGACAAGCACGTGATCATCATCGGCGGCGGTGACACCGGCGCGGACTGCCTCGGCACCGCCACCCGCCAGGGCGCGAGGTCGGTGAAGAGTTTCGAGATCATGCCCAGGCCGCCGGCCACCCGCGCGGCGTCCACGCCGTGGCCGATGTACCCCCTGATGTTCCGCACGGCCTCCGCGCACGAGGAGAACGGTGAGCGCGTCTACAGCGTCTCGACCGCCGAGTTCGTGGGCTCCGGCGGGCACGTCACCGCGCTCAAGGGCTCGGAGGTGAAGATGGTCGACGGTCGGTTCGAGACCGTGCCCGGCACCGACTTCGAGTACCCGGCGGACCTGGTGCTGCTCGCGATGGGGTTCACCGGCGCCCAGCGCGCCGGCCTGTGCACGGACCTGGGTGTGGAGTTCACCGACCGCGGCAACGTGGGGCGCGACGACGCCTGGGCCACCAATGTGGACGGCGTGTTCGTGGCCGGCGACATGGGCCGCGGCCAGTAACTTGTGATGATGCAAGAACGGCAATTCACTGGGCCGATGAAGGCTTAGGGATAGCTTTAGTTCCTGAATCGATTGCCCTTACTTATGCAAAAAGTAAAATTATCCCAGTAAAGCATACTAACTGGATTACCCACTTAAATTTAGTATGGCGTAAAGATAGAGAAGTGACGCCACTAATGGAAAAGATTATTGAAATGTTTTAAATTAAAAAAGCCAACCACTTTTGGTTGGCTAAAAATCTAATTATGTTTAACAATTTTATAGTTTAGATAACGCTCAACAGCCTGGCGCATCAACTTGATTTTGCGGGGCTTGTAAATAATGATCTTTGCCATAATACGAGTCCTTTCATTATCATTGGTATAGCTTTAAGATACAGAAAAACTATGAAAGAATGATGACTTTTTAAAGATTAATTTTAGAATTAGTTATTTTGTATTTACCATTTATTTTTTAATTGCTATAATAAAAACGTTGTAATTGGAGAGTTGGCAGAGTGGTAATGCACCGGACTCGAAATCCGGCGAACCGGCTTATACCGGCGCGCAGGTTCAAATCCTGTACACTCCTTTACATGTTAAATAATAAAGCTAAAAACATTGATACAGAGCCGTTCTGTTGATGTTTTTAGCTTTATTTTTTTGTCGT
>CAMNYG010000066.1 GCA_946570335.1 uncultured Dietzia sp.
GCGGAGGCCCTCCGTGAGGGGGTGGTAGGGGGGGTGGAGGGGGGTGGGGGCGGCGGCGCGGGGGAGGGTGGGCACGACGACGACGAGGCCCAGCGTCAGGGCGAATGCAGAGGCCAGGGCGGCGAGGCTCCGGGGGAGGTGCGTGCGGCGGGTGGGGGTGGCTCGGGCAGGCGTACCGGCTGGAGTCATGGGGCGAGTATGTGCCACCAACACCAGTCACACAAGTAACTTGCGCAACATTTGTTGCGGGGTTGTCGGAGCCCTTCTGTCTGCCCGCCGAAGGTCCGGTGCCGTGACGACAGTCACGGATTCGCAACAACCTGTAACACGCTGTCCCATCCGTGCGATAGCGCGAAATCCGCGCCTACCCTGGGGGTCAGTATTCGCTGACCAGTCGGGAGTGCCCCTCATGACCGATGCCATCGATCTCACAACGCCGCGGTACCGCCAGAGCCTCGTCACCGAGGTCGACGGGCCGGAGGATGACCCGTTCCTCGAGGTGCTCGTCACCGAGACGGTGGTGCTGGACGAGGACGGTGCGGGTCGTGGGATGCCGGAGCTCAGGCTCCGCACGGGCGGCGACGGGATCGTGTTGACCGACAGGGATCAGGTCCTGCGACTGCAGGCGCTGATCAACCGGGCGGCCAACGAGTGGCGCGAGTCGGCCTCCCACCTGGCCTGACGCCGGCTTCGCCGGGTGTCGGCGCGGTCAGATGACTCGGATCCCGGTCTCGCCGATGAGCGCCAGTCCCACACTCAACACCTGTTCGGCCGAGATCACCGCGCCGCGCAGCGCCGAGGCTCCGCGGATGTTCTCCACATCGGCTCCCCGCAGGTCGGCCACGGAGAGGCGTGCCTGCTCGAAGTTCGCCCCGTGCAGATCCACGCCCTCGGTGGACAGGTCCGCTACCCGGGAGTCGAGCAGGTCGGCCTGGCGGCAGCGGGTCCCCGCCAGGCGGATTCGTTGTAGCCGGGCCATCCGGAAGTTGATCAGGTCGGCGTGGCAGTCCTCGAACGACACGTCGTGCAGTCGCGCGGCGGAGAGTACGAGTCCGGTCAGGCGGCAGCCCACGAACCGCACACGGGTGAGGGTGGCGCCGTCGGCCACGAGGCCGGACAGGTCGCAGTCGCGCACCTCGACGTCGGTCAGGCGGAGGTCGTCGGCGCGCGCCCCGCTCAGGCGCAGGCCCTCCAGGACGGACTCCCGGATCTCCATGCCGCCCAGGTGGGCGGGGCTGTCCGCGGGGTCGGGACCGTCCGCGGCGGTGGCCAGGACGCCGTCCCAGAGGCCGTCGGGTTCGAGGTCCGAGCGCGGGGCGTCGAGCTGTTCGCGCCGGGGCAGGCCCGGGGCGGTGGGCGGTCGCGGAGATTCGGAACGACGACGAAGCGGAGGGGGCACGAGCCCACCCTAGGCGTGCCGCGGCTGCCCGGGTCGGGCCCGCCTGGGAATCCGGGGTGGGCAGGAGTAGCCTCGGACGCAGCGATAGACAGATCGGTCTATCTGGAGTGTGGAGAGAGGGTTTCGATGAGCATGCGCGAGGTGTTCGCCTTCCCCGAGATCGTCAACGACTACGCGGCCCGCTGCACCGCGGCACTGGTGGTCGCGCTCGCGGTGCTCACGATCGTGGTCCCGGCGCCGCTCCAGGCCTGGCTCGCCGGTGTGCTCGTCGTGGGCTTCGCCCTGCGCGTGGCCGGCGGCCCCCGTTATTCGCCGTTCGGTCGGCTGTCGGTGCACGTCCTGGCACCCATGGTCAGCGCGGGGCCCAAGATGGTGGCGGGAGCGCCCAAACGGTTCGCCCAGGCGATCGGCCTGGTGATGTCCGCCGTCGCGCTGGGGCTGTTCGTCGCCGGCTTCGCCACCGCGGGCACCGTGGTCCTGTACGTGCTGGTGCTCGCGGCGCTCGCCGAGGCGGCGCTCGGTTTCTGCCTCGGCTGCTGGATCTACGGGCGATTGCAGCGGGCCGGGATCGTCTCCGAGAGCGCCTGCGTGGACTGCGCCGACATCTGGGCGCGACCCGGGATGAACTCCGGGAACTGAACCCGCCCGCCCCCGCGTCGACGACGCCGATCCGGGCGGTTGGCCACATCGAGAGGTTACTGTGGGGCCATGAGTTACCCCGCCGATGACCACCGTCCCGAGGGATCCGACGACCTCCCCTCGGACGGCACCTCGACCCCGTCGAACGACTGGCGGAACGAGCCCGCGCCGGGGACCACCCCCGACCCCGACCCGTACGGCACCGGCGGACAGGGCTTCGCGAACCCCCACCCGGCAGACCCGTTCGCCGCCGGAGGCTACGGAGCGCAGCCCTACGCGCCGGGTCCGCAGGGCCACTACCCGGGACAGCAGTACGGTGACCCGACCTACGGGAGCCCGATCGGGAACCCGACGGGGGCGCCGACCTACGGGGCGCAGCCGTACGGCGCGTTCGGATACGACGTCCAGCCCTACGCCGCACCGGGTTACGGGGCGCAGCCGTACGGGGCGCCGGGATATGGCGCGGTCCAGCCCTATGGGCAGGTGCCGCAGGCGGCGCGCAAGGATCCGGCTCTCATGCTGGTGGCGTCGCTGATCATCCCGGGCCTGGGCACCATCCTCAACGGTGAGACCGGCAAGGGGATCGGCATCCTCGCCGGATACATCATCGGCGCGCTGCTGTCGGTGATCCTCATAGGACTGCCGATCATGTTCGGCTTCTGGATCTGGGGGATGGTCGACGCCTATTCCGGGGCCAAGGACCACAACGCCCGCCACGGTCTCCCCTGAGGGCACTGCGCGGGCCCACCCCGGACCGCACCGGTTCCGTAACCTGGGCCGTATGACAGCGACCGAGAACCCCGCCATCGCCACCCCGCGCCCCTCGGGTCTGGACCTGCGCTACGTCGACGCCGACGTGCGGTCCCGGGACGACCTCTACCAGCACGTCAACGGCACCTGGATCCGCGAGCACGTGATCCCCGCGGACAGGCCGATCGACGGCGCGTTCCTCGCACTGCGCGACCTGTCGGAGGAGCGGGTGCGTGACATCATCACCGACGCTCCTGTCGACTCGCGGATCGGCGCCTTCTACGCCTCCTTCATGGACACGGACGCGGTCGAGTCCGCCGGCGTGGCCGCGCTCGCGCCCGACCTGGCGGAGATCGACGCGGCCACCGACGCGGGCGCGCTGGCCCTGGCCATGGCGCGCCTGGAGGGGACGGGCGTCGACGGACTCGTCGGTGCGTACGTGAACAACGACGCCAAGAACTCCAGCGAGTACATCCTCTACCTCGTGCAGTACGGCATCGGACTGCCGGACGAGTCGTACTACCGCGAGCAGCAGTACGGCCCCATCCGGGAGCAGTACACCGAGCACATCGCGCGGATGCTCGTGCTGGCCGGTCTGGCGCCCGAGGGCGCCACCGGTGAGAGCGCGGCTCGTGCGCGGGCCGAGCGGATCGTGGCGCTGGAGACCCGCATCGCCGCCGCCCACTGGGACGTGGTGGCCCGTCGTGATGCGGACAAGACCTACAACCCCGTCACCTGGGACGAGCTGCCCACCCTGGCGCCCGGGTTCCCGTGGCATGCCTGGGCGCGCGAGATGGGCGGCACGGAGGAGACCTTCGGCCGGCTCGTGGCCATGCAGCCCGACTTCCTCACCGCGGTCGCCGACCTGTGGGCCTCGGAGCCGCTCGAGACCTGGGCGGAGTGGCTGCGCTGGCGGGTCGTGAGCTCGCGCGCGCCGTATCTGACCTCGGACCTGGTGGACGAGGACTTCCGCTTCTACGGCACCGCCATGTCCGGCACAGAGGAGATCAAGGCCCGCTGGAAGCGCGGCGTCGCGGCCGTCGAGGCGGCGCTCGGTGAGGAGGTCGGGAAGGAGTACGTGGCGCGCCACTTCCCGCCCGGCCACAAGGCTCGGATGGAGGAGTTGGTGGCCAACCTCACCGCCGCCTACCGCTACTCGATCAGCCGCCTGCCGTGGATGACCCCGGCCACCCGCGAGCGCGCGCTGGCCAAGCTCGAGGCGTTCGTCCCCAAGATCGGCTACCCCGAGAAGTGGCGTGACTACTCGGCGCTCGAGGTCAAGGCCGACGACCTGATCGGCAACGTACGGCGTTCCGCGCAGTTCGAGCACGACTACGAGCTGGGCAAGCTCGGTGGGCCGGTCGACCGCGGAGAGTGGCACATGACGCCGCAGACCGTCAACGCCTACTACAACCCGGTGATGAACGAGATCGTGTTCCCGGCCGCGATCCTGCAGCCGCCGTTCTTCGATGCCGACGCCGACGACGCCGCCAACTACGGCGCGATCGGTGCGGTGATCGGGCACGAGATCGGCCACGGATTCGATGACCAGGGATCGAAGTACGACGGCGAGGGCAACCTCGTCGACTGGTGGACCGACGAGGACAGGTCCGCGTTCGGCACCCGCGTGGAGAAGCTGATCGCCCAATACGAGGGCCTCACCCCGGACGGCCTGGATCCCGGGAAGGACCGCGTCAACGGTGCCTTCACGGTGGGCGAGAACATCGGTGACCTCGGCGGACTGACCATCGCACTGCTCGCCTACCGGCTGGCGCAGAGCACCGACGGCGAGCCCGTGCAGGGCACCGACGTGGGTCCCGAGATCGACGGGATGACAGGCATCCAGCGGCTCATCACCTCCTGGGCGATCGTGTGGCGCACCAAGACCCGCGAGGAGGAGGCTGCCCGCCGGTTGGCGGTGGACCCGCATTCGCCGCCGGAGTTCCGGTGCAACCAGGTGGTCAAGAACATCGACGACTTCCACGAGGCGTTCGGTGTGACCGAGGGGGACGGCATGTGGTTGGCGCCCGGGGAGCGGGTCAGCATCTGGTGATGCCCGCCGACTATGGCCCCAGCTCCGGGCGCGGTCAGTAGTCGGCGAGCAGTTCGTCTCTGAGCGTGAACTCGCGGTTCTCCGCGCGGGTGATCGCGCCGGCGTCCATGAGTTCGCGCAGGCGTCGGCTCAGCGTCTCCGGGGTGGTGCCCAGGTGTGAGGCCAGGTCGTTCTGGGTGACGGGCAGCCGTACCGACACCCGGCCGTCTCGGGTCCGGATACGAGGCAGGGACAGCAGGTAGGACACGATCCTGGTCATCACGTCTTCGGAGGTGAGCGAGACCAGGAGGTGTTCGCTCTCGGCGGTTTTGCGGGCCAACGCCGTGGTGATCGCGCGCTGGAGGTCAGGGTGTCGATCGGCGACCGTCTGCAGGTCGTCGAAGCGGATCGCGGTCAGAACCGAGTCCTCGGCGGTCTCGACCTGGTAGCGGGCGGGCCCGTCGAGGGCGGATTCCACCAGCCCGTAGTGGTCGCCCCGGCCGAGGATCCGGATGATCTGGCGGTGTCCGGCACTGTTGCTGTGGATCACGTGGAGCGATCCGGAGGTCACCAGGAGCAGTCGTGTCGACGGTCCGCCGGCCGTCTGCAGTACCGTGCCGGCCTCGACCTCCACGACGCGGGCGACTTCCGCGAGTTCCCGGCGACACGCGGCGTCGACGGCGGCGACGAGGTCGAACTCGTCGGACACGGAGTCGGGGTGGGATGCGCCCATAGACCGAGTATCGCCCCGGGAGTGGATTTCTGCAGGGCAGGGCGACTTGACGCGGGTCAATGCGTCCCGGACCGCGGACCCCTAGCCTCGGACCCGCATCGGCATCTGGGTCGCAGGACTGTTCGCAGAGAGACTGCGACCGTGTCATCTCGTCCTAGGGAGTGCAATGTCGTCAACACTGGTCCCGTCTCGTCACGAAACGCCAGGAGGCGAGTCTCCCGTTCTCCGGCCGCGGACCGGACAGACGCCGTGGCAGATGCTCTCGACGACCGATCACAAGCAGATCGGTCTGATGTACGTCATCACCTGCTTCGTCTTCTTCTTCATCGGCGGGCTCATGGCCCTGCTCGTCCGTTCCGAACTGTTCCTGCCGGGCTTGCAGTTCCTGTCGAACGAGCAGTTCAACCAGCTGTTCACGATGCACGGCACCATCATGCTGCTGTTCTATGCCACCCCAATCGTGATCGGGATCGGCAACTACGTGATGCCGCTGCAGATCGGCGCCCCGGACGTGGCGTTCCCGAGGCTCAACGCCTTCGGGTTCTGGATGTTCACCTTCGGCGGGATCGTGGCGCTCTCCGGCTTTCTCACGCCCGGTGGGGCCGCGGCGTTCGGGTGGACCATGTACATGCCGCTGGCGGACAAGATCCACTCGCCGGGCGTCGGCGCGGACCTGTGGATCCTCGGCGTGGCGATCGGCGGCATCGGCACGATCCTCGGTGCCGTCAACTTCGTCACCACCATCGTCTGCCTGCGTGCGCCGGGTATGACAATGTTCCGGATGCCCATCTTCACCTGGAACATCCTCATCACCTCGATCCTGATCCTGCTGATCTTCCCGCTGCTCACCGCGGCCGCGATGGGTGTGTTCTACGACCGCACGTTCGGCGGTCACATCTACAGCGCGGGCAACGGCGGGGCGATCCTGTGGCAGCACCTGTTCTGGTTCTTCGGCCATCCCGAGGTGTACGTGGTGGCGTTGCCGTTCTTCGGCATCGTCTCCGAGGTCTTCCCGGTCTTCTCCCGCAAGCCGCTGTTCGGTTACGCCGGCCTGGTGTTCGCCACGCTGGCCATCGCCTCGCTCTCGATGGCGGTGTGGGCGCACCACATGTTCGCCACCGGCGCGGTGCTGCTGCCGTTCTTCTCGTTCATGTCCTATCTGATCGCCGTGCCCACGGGTGTGAAGTTCTTCAACTGGATCGGCACCATGTGGCGGGGCAAGATCACCTTCGAGACACCGATGCTGTTCGCGCTCGGCTTCCTGGTGACGTTCCTGTTCGGTGGCCTGACCGGCATCATGATGGCCTCGGCGCCGATCGACTTCCACATCCACGACTCGTACTTCATCGTGGCGCACTTCCACTACACGCTGTTCGGCACGATCGTGTTCGC
>CAMNYG010000067.1 GCA_946570335.1 uncultured Dietzia sp.
CGGAGGAAGCGGGTCTGACTCGCGGCGGTCTCCCGGGACATCAGCCTGTCCACTGTCGGCAGCCCGCCGATCAGGTCGGAACTACCCGACGTCAACCCGAGACGTTCCGTGTTGATGAACG
This sequence comes from uncultured Dietzia sp., assembly GCA_946570335.1. Classification (GTDB taxonomy): domain Bacteria; phylum Actinomycetota; class Actinomycetes; order Mycobacteriales; family Mycobacteriaceae; genus Dietzia. The sequence goes on from CAMNYG010000067.1 coordinate 122, forward strand.
GATAGTAGTGATGGTTGAGGAATCTGCTCTCGGATCCGAACTCTGCGATGTAGGTGTCGAGCCACGGGGCGGTGATCGCCGACAACGCCGGATCGAGCAACTCGTGGCCCACGGCGGCGCCGGCGGTGTCGGGGCCCTCGATGGCGACCGTGGGCGCTACGGCGCGGATCGCCTCTCGATAGCTGCGGGCGTCCGGCACGTAGGTGTGGGGGAGGTACGGCCGTCGTTCGCCGGAGTTCAGCAGGGGAGCCAGAAGATAGAAGTTGGGCTCGTTGCCGATCTGGATCGACCGAAGCGAGTCACCGAGACTGTCCTGCGCCACGACAGCCTGACTGGCTGCGGCCGCGGGATCGAAGTGTCCGAGATTCACCCCGAGGTCCACGCTCCATCCCGTGGTCTTGGCGAGTGCGTCCAGGCGCGTCAGGTCAGCGGGCGTGACCTGTTTGCCGTCGGACCAGGCCGGAGCGGGGGCCGAGGGGTCGGGCATCCACGCAGTGTTGTCGACCTGGTTGGCGCTGAAACGCATGGTGCCGGTGCCGAGATTCATCAACAGTTCGTCGATGTTCCCGGCCTCGGGGTCGGTCCAGGGCTGATTCAGCAGGTCAGCTTCGAAGGACAGGCCGAGAAAGTCGAGGGGGATGACGCGTCCGGGCTGCGTGGCGTCAACGTGGATCGTCGCCGTGGAGACTCCGTCGACTGCTGCCGTGGCGGCCGGGGCGAGGGATATCGGTAGCGCTGCAGCGAGACCGAGACCGAGGACGAGGTAGCGGGGCGAGCGGGCCGGTGTCGAGCGCGTCATCTGGTGCCTCGTGGCAGTGCATCGGGGGTGAACGTCGGTAGCGCTGTGTACAGGCCCGCCAACGAGCGGGTGGCGGCCATGACCGTGCGGTCGGGGCGGACGATCGCGGCGGTGGCCTGCCCACGGTCGAGCCAGTGGCCGAGGGCCGATCCGGGCGGCGCGTGCACGACACATGCTCCGCGGCGCTCGATCTCGAAGCGTTGGTCGTCGGTGGGGTCGACGGATGTCACGACCAGGAATCGATCGGGCGCGATGTCGTCCACGCTCAGCCCGTCGGCGAGAACCGGGTTAGGGCACAGGGTCCCGGAAAGCCCCCGGCGCAGTGCGCGGCGGTGGACGAAGGGTGAGCTCCGCAGGGCCGGGGTGACACCTGTGGTGATCTTCGCGCCGATCGAGGGGACCTTCACCGCCAGGGGGACGAGTTGCCGCCGCGCCATGTGGCCGAGTTCGCCGCCGGCGGTCATGGCCCATCCGAGTGCCAGGGCGAGTCGGACCATGAATGCAGCGTGGGGCTTTCGCTCGAGCTGGTAGCTGTCCAGGCTCGATTCAGGCAGGGTGCCATCGAGAACGCCGGCCAGTTTCCAGGCCAGATTCGCGCCGTCCCGGATTCCGGCGCCCATTCCCTGGCCGATGAACGGTGGCGTCAAGTGGGCGGCATCGCCGAGGAGAAACACCCGCCGGTCTCGCCACCGGTCGGCGATCTGGGCGCGGAACGTGTAGTCGGCGACACGGATGAGCTCGAGATCCCCTGTGTCGACGTTCTCGATCCACGGCGACAGCAGCGAGTGCAGGCTCTCGAGCGTGGGGAAACTGCCGGCGGTCTCGCCGTCGTGCAGTCGGAACTCCCAGCGGTGGCGGCTGTCACCGATCCTCATGTACGTCGCGGCCCGAACCGGATCGCAGACCTGGTGCACTCCTTCCCAGTGCCCGAGTTCCCTGTCGGTGGCGATGTCGACCACGAGCCACCGTTGCTCGAATCCCAGGTCCTGCATCTGTGAGCCGATGGCGGACCGGATGATGCTGTTCGCGCCGTCGCACCCCAGGACGTAGTCGGCATGGACGAATCCTCGCGTGCCGGAGACGCGGTCGATGTAGTCGACCCGGGCGCCGCCGCGGGTGTGCGCGACGCCCGTCACCTGCCTGCCGCCTGCGATCGTGACGGACTCGTGCCGTGCCAGGCCCGTACGGAGTATGTGCTCGAATTCCGGTTGGTCGAACAAGTTGGCCTGGGGGAACCCGTGCGGACTGTTCGCGGCTTCGCGCCGGAACTCCCGCAGCGTCGTCAGGTCGCGGTTGACCAGGCGCAGGCCCGACGCCGGGCGCGCGATTCCGGCGAACTCGTCAGCCAGACCGAGGCGGGCGATGATCCGGTACACCTCGTCGTCGAGGTGGACCGCGCGTGGCAGCGGGTAGATGCCGTCCCACCGGTCGAGGATCAGGGTGTCGATCCCGTAGCGGGCCAGCAGGGTTCCCACGGTCATGCCTGTCGGGCCGGCTCCCACGACGACGACCGGGTAGTGCGTCCGGGTCATGCGATCACCGGCATCGCGCTGCGGTGGCCATCAGGAATACCGCACTTTCGTGCGCTGGATCCCGAGGTCGAGCGTCCCGTCCCCGGTGGCGGCCGACAACTCGAGAAGGTCGCCGTCCTTCAAGTACTTCGGATTCCTGGCCTGGGCTCTGAAGAAGCTCTTCCACTTCAGCGCGGGCGGCAGCAGAGAGCCGATCATCTCGATGGGCTTGGGCGGGGCGGTCAGTGCGGTACCGCCGGGGGTGCCGGTCAAGACCAGGTCGCCGGCGTCGAGTCGCTGGAACGTCGACAAGGCCTGCAGTGCCTTCGCGGGACGGTAGATCATGTCCGACCCGATCGTCATGTCCTGGCGGACCTCGCCGTTGACCCGCAGGACCAGGCGAAGGTCGGTGAAACGTGCGAAGTCTCCCTCGTCGAGCAGGACGAGCTCAGGGCCCACGGGGGTGAATGTGGGATAGGACTTGGCCTCGTAGAACTGGGTTTTCGGCAGTTGGACGTCACGCGCGGAGACATCGTTGACGATGACCAGCCCGGCGACGACGTCGGCGACGTTCTCGTCAGTGATGACCGTGCCGACCGGCACCGTCTCGCCGAGGACGAGTCCGATCTCGATCTCGTAGTCGAGAAGTCTGACGTGTGCGGGTTTGACCACGTCGTCGAACGGCCCGTTGATGGACCCGGAGGCCTTCCGGAAGAACGTGAGTGGGATGGTCTCGGGGTTCAGTCCCGAGTCCTTCACATGGGATGCGAAGTTCGTCATCTGCGCAACCACCCGGCAGGGAGCGGTCACGGGGGCGACCAGGTCGAGACTCTCGACCGGAACGACCTCACCGGTGCTGGCCGCGGCGTCGATCGCGGCACGGTCACGGACGAGTTCGGCAGTGGTGGTGGCCGCGGTGTCCACTCTGGCGGCACCGGAGGGGGTCTTGACCCACCAGTTGTCGGCGGTGCGGAGGACGGAGATGCTCATGTGGTCGGGACTTTCAGTAGGCCGCGAAGGCGGTGGGCGTCGAATTCGTTGTCGGTGCGGAGCGCGTGGATCATCGCGCGGAGCTCGTGGAGCGAATCCCGACCGGGAGCGATGCCGAGGAAATCCCTCGTCGCCGGCGGGCCCCACTGGACGAGCCCTGACGCGCTCATCGGGGCCCAGCCCGGTTCGAGTGTGCTGTCGAACAGGTCACCGTCACTGAAATGTTCGACGAGGAAGCCGTCGGGGTCGCGCCAGTAGTCGAAGATCTGGCTGCCCTGGATGTGTCGGCCGATCCCCCAGGATCGGCGGTATCCGAGATCGAGGAGGTGCTCACCACCTGCGGCCAAGGCGTCGAGGTCGCTGACCTGGTACGCGGAATGCACGTATCGATCGGAGGGGCCGAGCACCAGGGCGAGAGTGTGGTGGTCGGTCGGTTCTGCGCCGCGGTCGCAGCGCATGAAGCTCATGACGGGGCCGCGTTCACGCTGGCCGGGGTAGTACAGAAAGTCGCTGACGATCAGTCCCAGATGCCGGAGGTACCAGTTCAGCGTCTCGAGGTACCTGGTGCTCTGCAGAACCAGATGACCGAGGCGTTGGACCCGGGCTGGCCCCCGGGGTGGTCGCTGTGTGCGGTTGACGCGCTCGACGGTGTGCCCGAAGTTGAACGAGTGTGGTTGTTGGCCTTCCAGTTCCGGCAGCGTGTGCATATCCGCGACGACTCGCACTGATGTGCCGCTCGGGTCGGTGAGATCAACCCCGACGCCGCCCACGACGTCCGGCAGCGGCCGGATCGCGCGTCCCGTCGCCTCCGCCAGGCGGAGTACGTCCGCGGTATCGGCAGCGAGAAGCGCGGCACCGACAAAGGCCGACCGCGTCCCTTTTCTGATGATCACACACGGCGCCCCGCCATCGGTGCCGCGCAGGTACAGCTCGTCTTCTGTGCGGACAGCGGTCGAGAAACCGAATGCCGTGGAGAACGCCTCGGCGGCGACGAGATCGGGCTTCTCGAATTCCAGCCAGGCGAGATCGCGGACCTTGATGACCGGATTTGTCGCACGTCCAGGGTGTTCGCCTCGGAGACCGCCCTGCTCGCTGTGCAATCCGGCATGCGTGCCGGCGCCTTCACTCATCTGTGCTACTCCTCACGTTCTGACGTTATCGTCACTTGCGAACGGTTCGTCAGTCAAGTGTTTTGACGAAATCGTCAGAACTGAGTGGCGAGTGCTACGTTGAGGAGGTTGCGTGACGGAGGACGGAGACGTGTGGTGACCAGCAGCGACGGAGACAAAGCGAGTCGTCTCGAACTGCGCAAGGCGCGTACACGCGCGGCGCTGATCCGTGCGGCCCAGTCACTGATCGCCCAAGGCAAGCTGAACGTCCCCGTCCTCGAGATCACCCAGGCTGCGGACGTGGGGATGGGGTCCTTCTACAACCATTTCGACAGCAAGGAACAACTGTTCCGAGCAGCGGTCGACGACGCGTTGGAAGCCCATGGCAACCTGCTCGATGAGCTCACCGGGGCCATTGAAGATCCTGCCGAGGTCTTCGCGTTCTCGTTCCGGGTCACGGGCAGATTGCACCGGATCGAGCCCGAACTCTGCCGTGTCCTACTCGCCCACAGATCATCGCTGGTCATGGCGGACCGTGGACTGGCGCCGCGTGCGCTGCGGGACATCGAAGCGGCCGCCGCCTCAGGACGTTTCACCATCCGTGACCCGCAGGTCGCCCTCGCGCTCGCCGCCGGAGCGACGATCGGTCTCGGCCAGCTACTGCACGATCAACCCGAACGTGACGACGCGGAGGCGACCGACGGGATGGCCGAGGACGTCCTCCGCGCGTTCGGCGTTCCGGCGGAGGAAGCCCATCGCCTCTGCCGGCTGCCCCTGCCCGAAATATCCAGTGTTCGATCCGTGGGGCCGGCAGCCTGAGCCGCCTCGGCTCCACCGGCGACGGCCGCGGGCCATGCGCCCAGATGTCGGACGACGACCGGATACCGTGGTGAAAGCGGGTCCGGGACGCCGAGGACGCTGCCGGACCCCAGGAGTCCTTGCTGCGTTCATCGGCCCACAAGAAGCGACTCAGGCAGCGTCCGGGAAGCCGGCGGGCCCGGTGAACACCCGCCATGCCGGCCGAAAAGCCCCACTCGTCAGGTGCGCCGCTTCCCGCCCTGTGTCGACGAGCGCATCTGGCCGGCAGGCATCGTCGTCGTCGTCCGCGGTGAACTCGAGCAGGTCCATAGCCAGGTCCAGGATGGCCCACACGTGTTCCCCGAAAGCCATCGACATCACGCGGTCCGAGATGTCATCGACAACGTGTCCGGCACGGAAGGTCATCGCCGCGTCGGCGAGCAGCTGAAGAGAGACCATCTCCACCGGGGCGTCGGGGCGGAAGTCCGGAATGAACACCGTTCCCGACCCCGAAGTCGACCACCTGAGGAGCATCTCCGGGCCACGGCATCAGATCGCGCTGCAAGAAGAACGTCAGCAGAGCGTGCGACTGCACTTCTGGGTCAACATCGGGGTCGTCACCCGCAATGGTTTCTCCGGAAGCTCCGGCCGTGACCCAGGCGTGCCCCAGCTGTTGCCGCGACTACTCGAGCAGGATCCATGCGATGCCGAGGTCTCCGTGCACGTTGACCTGCCGGATAGCCAGGCCTACCAGTCCTGCCACCTGCGCCCCCTGGCCAGCGATCCGCCCGCGCCTCCGGGCCGCTTCTGCCCACACAGCCTGGTCACGAGGACCACCTTCGGCCGACCCACTGGAGCGGCAGGCGCGCGATCGCCGTCCGAGCTCCCCACTGAGCCATTCCAGCAGTGCTGCCGACGACTCGAGCCTGTCAGCCACGTTATCCGCGTCACAGGTGATGTCAAAGTTGGTGGTCATTTCAGGCCGCCTTTCTGGGGCCAATCAGAGTCACCCTCGGGCCCCGAGTAGCATCATCTGCTTTTATCCGCGTCCCGTTAGCGCATTCCCCCGGAGGCACATTCGTGCCGATCCTGACATTGCCCGAAATGTGCTTATTGAATAGCTTCACTTTCTGCCCCCCACCTACATCTCCACACCCGTTACCTGCGCCGTTGTCGCCGGCCACAGGAAGGCAGCACGGCCGCAGCCACTCAGGGAAGGGGCGAGCAATAGTTATTCTGAATTCGTTTACTAGATCAAATTATCGAGCACATTTAATCTCTGAGAATTGACATTACCGCCGGATCTCTCACCGAGGAGATTGGACCGAAGAGATGATCCTTTCCAGTTATAGCGGCAAAGAATACTTGGAGATCATGTTCTCTTTCCAGAACGAATGGTCCGGCCCCCAGGACAAGCAATCCGCTATGCCCCGTAGCGAGATGCCCGGCGGCGCAGTTCTGTCGTCGGGATCTTCCCCAACCGGGACGCCATCGTGCGCCTGATCGGCGCCGTGC
>CAMNYG010000068.1 GCA_946570335.1 uncultured Dietzia sp.
AGGCCGGCGATGGGGCCGGAGGCGCCGACGGTGGCGAGGTGTGAGGACAGGCGGCCGGCCACGTCTCGGGCGGTGGCCCCGGCATCGGATCCCGGGAGCAGCATCACGGCACGGTCGCCGTAGGTGGTGACGAGTCCGCCGTCGGCACGGGCGAGGGTGCGACATTCGGTCTGCAGGACGCGCGTCATGCGGGCTTCCGGTGGCATGACGACCAGGGCCACGAGGTCGGCGTCCATGTTCACGCCGAGCAGGTCGGCGCGTCGCCCGAGGGCGTCGAGGTCGTGTTCGCCGGGGGAGAGGAGCTCGGCGAGCAGCTCGCCGCGCACGCGGTTGTCGGCCTCGTCGCGCGCCTGGTGGCCGAGGAGGAACAGGGCGATCACCGACGCGACCCGGCCCAGCGCGATGCCGGTGGTGGGGGAGGCGCCGCGGCTGCCGAAAGTGACGTAGCCGAGGTGGTCGGGGCCGGTGACGATCGGGGTGACGACGACGACGTGGCCTTCCGCGTGCCGGGTGGTGAGCCCGGCAGGCTGTTCCTGTTCCGTGGTGATCTCCTGCAATACCCGCAACAGCAGGTCGACCGGCGGTCCCTCGGCGGACCGCGTGGAACCCAGGTCCCGGTGGGCGAGGTCGAACACGGCCGCGGTGCCGCCTTCGATGTCCACGAGGAGGTCCACGATCTCGGGCACGGTGGCCCCGTTCACCACCAGTTCGGTGAGGCGTCGATGGATCTCCACGGCGGCGGCGAGGGTCGCGGTGCGGGTGCGTTCGGTATCCAGGGCGTCGAGGGCCTCGTCGAGTTCGCGGCGGTCGCGTGAGGTTCGTTCGGCGGCGGTGAGGGCGGCGGAGACCTGGTCGGCCAGGAGTGCGAGCAGGGTGATCTCGTCCTGGCTGAAGTCCCTCTCCGTGCGGTCGGAGGTGAACAGCATGCCGGTGAGCCGTCCGTGTGTGCGGACCGGTACGCCGAGGATGGCCAGCAGGCCCTCCTCGACGATGATCGGGTCGATCACGTGCGTGTACTGCTCGTCGGCCAGGTAGTTGCGGGTCCAGCGCGGGGCCATGGCCTCGGCGACCTGGCCGCCCAGGCCCAGCCCCATGCCGAGGCGGATGGTGTCGAAGCGGGGGCTGGTCGCGCCCTCGGCCATCCGCATGTAGGTGTCACCCCGCTCGGGGTCGAGCAGCATGACGTACGCGAGGTCGGTGCCCACGAGCTGGCGGGCCCTGCGGATGGCGATGTGCAGGACGGCGTCCTCGTCGCGGGCCGTGGCGAGCTCCGCGGCCGCCTCGAGGACGTCGCGGAGCCCGCGGGTGAGGTCGACGGTCACCGTCAGCGGCCGGTGAACTCAGCCTTGCCCGGCCCGTTGTCGATGAACGACTGCATGCCGAGTTCACGGTCCTCGGTGGCGAACAGGCCCGCGAACAGGGCGCGCTCGATGCTCAGCCCGGTGTCCAGGTCCACCTCGATCCCGCGGTCCACGGCCTCCTTGACCGCCCGGAGCGCGATGCGGGGGCCGCCCACGAACTGCCGGGCCCACTCGAGGGCACGGCCCAGGCTGGTGCCGGTGTCGACGACCTCCTCGACGGCGCGGAGTTCGAGCGCCTCGGCCGCGGTGAGCGTGCGACCGGTGAGGCACAGGTCCTTGGCCACGGCCGGGCCGACGAGTCGGGCCAGACGCTGCGTTCCGCCGGCGCGGGGGATGATGCCCAGCAGGATCTCGGGCTGGCCGAGCTTCGCCCCGGTCTCGGCGATCCGGCGGTCGCAGCACAGGGCGAGCTCCATACCGCCGCCGAGAGCGGCACCCGCGATCGCGGCGACGGTCGGCTGGGGAATGGCCGCCACGGCGGTGAACGCCGACTGCAGTTCGCGCGCCTCGGTGACCATCTGCGCGTACGTCATGTCGCGCATCTCCTTGATGTCCGCGCCGGCGGCGAACACGCGCTCGCTGCCGGTGAACACCACCGCGTCCACGTCCCGGCGCCCGGAGACCTCAGCCGCGACCGCGCGCAGTTCCTCCTGCATGGCGCGGGAGAGGGCGTTGACCGGCGGCCGGTTCAGGGTGATCAGTGCGATGCCGTCTGTCACGTCGAGGGATAGATGTTCATACATGGTGATGCTCCTCAATGGGGATGAGTCTCCATTGTATGTGAATCAGACCACTCCTACGGTCAGGGGGCGAGGCTGCGTGAGCTGCCTCACAGTCGAAGGAGTTGAGTAGATGTCGCTGACCGCACGGTCTCGCCCCCGGAGTCCGCAACCGGAAGCCCAGGGCTTCCAGTGGGAGATACCCGACCGGTTCAACATCGGAGCCGCGTGCACCGAGGCGCACCCGGCGCAGGCCCCCGCGATCGTGGTGGACCGCGGGGACGCCCCGGCCGAGGTCACGACCTTCGGTGAACTCGGAGAGCGTGCCCGTCGTCTCGTCACCTTCCTCCGCGAGCGTGGGGTCGGCGAGGGCGACCGCGTGGCCGTGATGTGTGCCCAGTCCGCCGAGACCGCAATCGCCCACATGGCCGCCTACCTCATGGGCGCGATCGCGGTGCCTCTGTCGGTGAAGTTCGGCCCGGAGGCGGCGCTGTTCCGCATGGGCGACTCCGGCGCGGTGGCCGCCGTGTTCGACGCCGACTGCTACGACCGTCTGGCCACCGAACTCGCCGAACTGCCGGACCTTCGCACGGTGCTGGTGGCAGGCGGAGCCGGGACGGATGCCCCGGATCCGGCGGGCGCTGGTGCGCTCACCGTGCTTCCGCTCTCGGTCGCCGATGACGCAGACGTCGCCGTCGTCGTCGCCGACACCGGCCCCGACGACCCCGCGCTGCTCATCTACACCTCCGGGACCACCGGACAACCCAAGGGCGCGCTGCACGGTCACCGCGTCCTGCTGGGACACATGCCCGGCGTGGTGCGCGCTCTCGACGGCTTCCCCGAGGCGGGCGACACGTTCTGGACCCCCGCGGACTGGGCGTGGGCCGGCGGACTGCTCGACGTCCTGCTGCCGAGCCTCTACAGCGGTGTCCCCGTGGTGGCCTCCGACCGGCGGCCGAGCCCCGAGACCGTGGAACACATCCTCCGGCGACACGGTGTGACCTGCTCGTTCCTGCCCCCGACCATTCTCAAGATGATGCGCGCCTCCGACGTGGACTACTCCCGCACCGGACTGCGCGCCGCGTTCTCCGGCGGCGAGGCACTCGGCGGGCCCGTGGCCGAATGGGCTCGCCGGTCGCTGGGGATCCGCGTCAACGAGATCTACGGGCAGACCGAACTCAATCTCATCGTGGGCACCTGCCACGCCCGCTTCGACACCCCGCCCGGATCCATGGGCCGCCCCACCCCGGGGTTCGACCTGGCGCTGCTCGACCCGCTCGGCGAGCCCGTCGAGCCCGGCGAGGTGGGCGAGATCTGCGTGCGCCTGCCCAGCCCCAACGCGTTCCTGCGCTACTGGAACGCGCCGGAGAAAACCGCCGAGAAGACCGCCGGGGGCGTGCTGCACACCGGGGACCTCGGATACGTCGACGACGACGGCAACTTCTGGTTCTCCGGCCGCAACGACGACCTGATCTCGACCGCCGGGTACCGCGTCGGCCCGGGGGAGATCGAGGACCAGATCCTGCGTCACGGTGACGTCGAGATGGTCGCGGTGATCGGCGTCCCGGACGAGCTGCGCGGCGAGGCGATCGTCGCGTACGTCGTTCCCGCCGCGGGCGTGACAGGTTCGGAGGAGCTCGCCGCCGAGATCCAGGACTTCGTCAAACAGCGCCTGGCCTTCTACCAGTACCCGCGCGACGTCATCTTCCTCGACGAGCTTCCCACCACCAACACCGGAAAGATCCGCCGAGCACAACTGCGCGCGGAACACGGTCGCTGACCCCTCCACCCCTCCACCCCGTGAAGGAAGTGCAATGAACAATCCCGTAGTCATAGGCGTGGTGCTCGCCTACTTCGTGCTGATGTTCGTCATCGGCGCCTGGGCCAACACCAAGATGAAGTCCGCCAAGGAGTTCCTCGTCGCGGGTCAGTCCCTCGGGTTCTTCGTCATGGCCATCGCCAGCTTCTCCTCCATCCAGTCGGGCTGGGGCATGGTCGGCGGCACGGGCCAGACTTACTCGTGGGGGTTCCAGGCACTCGTCGCCGTGGGCCTGTTCGCGCCGTTCGGGTTCGCCGTGGCCTGGTTCCTGCTGGGCAGCCGCCTCAACTGGATCGGAAAGAAGCACAACGTGTACTCGGTGCCCGATCTCATCCGCGTGCGCTTCCGGGACAAGACCTCACACGCCACCATGTCGGTCGCGGTGTTCGTCGCGGCCGTGGCCTACATGACAGCACAGGTCACCTCGATCGGCGTGATCATCTCCCTGCTCCTGGGCACCTCCGTGGCCACCAGTGCCTGGATCGGCTCGCTCGTCGTGGCCGCCTACACCATGGCGGGCGGCATGCTCGCCGCCGTGTGGACCGACCTCGTGCAGGGGGTGCTGATGGTGGTCATGTCCGTCGGCCTGTTCTTCTTCGCCATCCAGGTGGCCGGCGGCTGGGAGCCGATGCTCGACACCATCTCCTCGACCAGCGCCGAGCTGTTGGCGATCGACGGCGTCAAGTCACCGACCTACATCTTCGCCTTCGGTCTCCTGATCTTCGTCGGCGCGGTGGGGCAGCCGCAGCTGCTCACCAAGTTCCTCATGTTGCGTGACATGACCCAGCTCAAGTGGGGCGCCGCGGTCGCCGGAATCGCCTACGCCGTGACCACCCTGTTCTCGGTGGGTATCGGCCTGGCCACCCGCTCCATGGTGGTGACCGGCGATGCACCCGAGCTGGAGAACATCGACGACACCGCCATCTGGTTCCTGGGCAACGTCACCCACCCGATCGTCGGCGGCGTCGCGCTGACCGGTCTGCTCGCCGCCATCATGTCCTCCGCGTCGAGCTTCATCACCATCGGCGCGTCCTCGATGATGCGCGACCTGCCCACCGCGTTCGGCGTCAAGGTGGTCCACGAACTGCTGTGGAGCCGGATCTCCAGTCTCGTACTGGTGGTGCTGTCGGTGCTGCTGACCCTGTTCCTCTCGCAGGTGGTGTTCCTGCTCGGGGCACTGGGTTGGGCGGCGTTCGCCGCGGCGATCGTCGGACCGGTGGTCATGTCGATCTACTGGCATCGCGCCACCGCCACCGCGGCTACCGTCACGATCATCTTCGCGATCGTCGGCAACCTCGTGATCAGCTCCCTGGCCGCCCGCGAGATCATCACGATGCCCGCGTACATGCAGGTCGGCGGCATCTCACTGCTCGTGTCGATCCTGCTGTTCTACGGCGTCTCGCTCATCACCTCCAACCGGCACCCCGATGCGACGCTCGAGTACCTCTACGGAGGGCGGAGTGCCGTCACCGAGCCCGTCGGGACCGGCGTGACCGCTGCGGCCACCGCGACGGCCACCGCGTCCACCGAAAGGAATGACCATGTCTGAGCCCACCCTCGATCCCATCCTGGACGCCGACCTGGCCCCGGAGCCCGACCACAAGCGTGCCGACCTGCTGATCCACGCCTTCGCCGCGGTGAGTGCCTTCGCGCTGATCGGGATGTTCATCGACGTCTGGCAGATGGTGTTCCTCGCCGTGCCCTTGTTCGCGGTGGTCCTGATGCTCAAGGGTTCCCTCCGCGCCGACGGTACGTGGGAGAGGCAGTCCACCACTGCGATCCTCGCCTATTGCGCGGTCCTGGCGGTGCTGGTGGCGTGGTCGATCCTGTCCAACGGCAGCGACACCACGCTCTGGGGAATCCCGATGTCCATGGCCGTGATCGTCTACTTCATCTGGCCGTACACCGCCGTCGTTGCCGGACTCCTCTACGCGTTCGTGTTCGACCGCACCATTGATGAGAAGCGACTGTCGGGGGTCGCCGGCTGAGTCGGTGCGAGCTCGACCGACCCGCCTGACCTGGGGTGCCCTGCGGACGCCGTGCAGGGCACCCCAGGTCAGAGCGCATCAGTCGTGGGTAGCGGAGACTATTCGACGACGAGTCTCGACACCCCCACTCTCGTCCTCACCCGCTAGCGAGAGTGGAGCGTTCGGGACGGCCTCGCCGGTTCGTCCTTCCTCCGTGGCGGTGGGGGAGCACCATGGTGACCACCCGGCAGGAGGAGCAGCATGGACGCCCACGAGACCGATGAGCGTGGCGAGACGGAGGCCCACCGCATCGATCGCAACTGGATCGAACTCCTGCAGGAGTTGCGCATCGTTCAGACCGGCGGGCAGGTGCTCACCGGATTCCTGTTGGTCGTGCCGTTCCAGGATCGTTTCGCAGACATCAACGCTGGCGCGCGTGCCGTCTATCTGGTGATCCTGGCGCTGGCTCTGGTTTCGACGGTGACGCTGCTGGCACCGGTGATGATCCACCGTGCGGTCTTTCGCTCGCACCGCAAGGACCGGGTGCTGCGGATGTCCGCGGCGTTGACTCGGGCGGGGCTGACGATCTTGTCTTTCGCGATGGTCGGTCTGGTGGGGCTCATCTTCAGCTTGGTGGTGGGGCCCGGATGGGGTGGCGTAGCCGCGGCCGTGATGGCAGCCCTCGTGGCGGTCATGCTGTTCTCTCTCCCCCTCAGTGTCCGCCGCCGAACGGCGACGAACCCCTACGTCTGACGGTGGGGCCCGGAGCTCCGGAGACGGAGACTTCCGAGGTGGCGGCAGTTCACAGATCCCCCGGCAGCTTGTCCCGGCGGACGTCTCGCCAGACCGGCTGGCGCATGTGGCCTGCATCGGTGAAGCCTTGGTGGCGGACTTCCACCACGAGTTTCGGCAGCACCCAGTTCGCGTCGCGTCGGATGTCGGGGGCGAGCTCGCCGACGAACG
>CAMNYG010000069.1 GCA_946570335.1 uncultured Dietzia sp.
GCTGGAGGTCGCCGCCCAGCCCGGTGCGGCGGGGGGGGTGGCGTTGGGGCTCGACGACTGCGCCTTCCCGGCACTGGCCTCGATCGACATCACCGACGATCCGGCCGTGGCGTTCGACGGGGCCAGCGCGGCCATCCTGGTCGGCGCCCGCCCTCGCGGCCCCGGGATGGAGCGGGCCGACCTGCTCACCGCGAACGGGGCGATCTTCCGGGACCAGGGTCGCGCGATCAACGACTACGCGGCCGGGGACGTCCGCGTTCTCGTGGTGGGCAACCCCGCCAACACCAACGCCTACATCGCCCACCGTCACGCCCCGGACGTGCCGGCGGAGCGCTTCACCGCGCTGATGCGCCTGGACCACAACCGGGCACTGAGTCAGCTCGCAACTCGTCTCGAGGTCCCGGTGGGGGAGCTGGACCGGGTCGTGGTGTGGGGCAACCACTCGGCCACACAGTTCCCGGACGTCAGCTATCTCACGCGCGGTGGCGTCCCGGTCACCACCGGGCTGGAACGGGACTGGCTCGAGGCCGAGTTCATCCCCCGGGTCGCGCGTCGGGGCTCGGAGATCATCGAGGTGCGGGGGTCGTCGTCGGCGGCGTCCGCGGCCGGCGCCTCGATCGTCCACATGCGCGACTGGGTCCGCGGCACGCCCGAGGGCAGCTGGACCACGGTCGCGCTGCCGTCCCGCGGTGAATACGGGACCGTCCCCGGGGTGGTCACCGGTCTGCCGTGCCGCAGTGACGGCGGGGAGTGGGAGGTTGTCGAGGGCCTGGAGATCACCGATTTCCAGCGTGAGCGCATCGACGCCTCGGTGGCCGAACTCGTCGCCGAGCGCGATGCGGTGCGGGGGCTGGGCCTGGTGGACTGAGCCGGCCACCCCGCCGGATGGGGGCCCGTCGCCCGTGCCTGTGAGCCCGGGCGGACGGCGTGTGCAGAGTGACGCCGCACACGGCCTACGATGGTCGGGTGACGACTCCATCTTCTCCCGCCCCGAACACCGACCGCGCGGACGCCCTGCCCGCCTCCTGGAATCCAGGTGAGGTAGAGGCGGAGTTGTATCAGCGCTGGGTGGACGCCGGCTACTTCGAGGCCGACGCCGCCAGCGATAAGCCCGCCTACTCCGTGGTGCTGCCGCCGCCCAACGTGACGGGCAGCCTTCACATGGGCCACGCGCTCGACCACACGCTGATGGACGTGCTCACCCGCCGCAAGCGCATGCAGGGCTTCGAGGTGCTGTGGCTGCCGGGCATGGACCATGCCGGCATCGCGACCCAGACGCTCGTGGACCGCAAGCTCCGCTCCGAGGGCGTCGACCGCCATGAGATCGGCCGAGAGGCGTTCATCGACAAGGTCTGGGAGTGGAAGCGCGAGTCCGGCGGCACGATCGGAGAGCAGATGCGTCGCCTCGGCGACGGTGTCGACTGGTCGCGAGAGCGGTTCACGCTCGATGACGGGCTGTCCAGGGCTGTCCAGACCATCTTCAAGGAGCTGTACGACCGGGGCCTGATCTACCGCGCGGAGCGCCTGGTCAACTGGTCGCCCACCCTCCAGACCGCGATCTCGGACATCGAGGTCAAGTACGAGGACGTCGAGGGCGAGCTCGTGAGCTTCCGCTACGGCTCGCTGGACGACTCGGAGCCGCATCTTGTCGTGGCCACGACCCGTCTCGAGACGATGCTCGGGGACACCGCGATCGCCGTGCACCCGGAGGACGAGCGTTACGCACACCTGGTGGGGGCCGAGATCCCGCATCCGTTCCGCGAGGGGTGGACCATGCGGGTGGTGGCCGACGACCACGTCGACCCGGAGTTCGGCACCGGAGCCGTGAAGGTCACCCCGGCGCACGACCCCAACGACTTCGCGATCGGCCAGCGTCACGATCTCGAGATGCCCACGATCATGGACGCCACCGGCCACATCTGTGGCACGGGCACCCGTTACGACGGCATGGACCGTTTCGAGGCCCGCAAGGCGGTGCGCGAAGACCTGGCCACCCAGGGGCGCATCGTCAAGGAGGTGCGTCCGTACCTGCACTCGGTGGGTCACTCCGAGCGCTCCGGTGAGCCGATCGAGCCGCGATTGTCGCTGCAGTGGTGGGTCCGGGTCTCCGAGCTCGCGACGATGGCCGGTGACGCCGTGCGTGACGGCGACACGGTGATCCACCCGAAGAGCCAGGAGCCGCGCTGGTTCGACTGGGTCGACGACATGCATGACTGGTGCATCTCCCGCCAGCTGTGGTGGGGACACCGGATCCCGATCTGGTACGGGCCGGAGGGCGAGGTCGTCTGCGTGGGCCCGGACGAGCAGGCACCCAAGGGGTACACGCAGGAGTCCGACGTGCTCGACACGTGGTTCTCCTCTGCGCTGTGGCCGTTCTCGACCATGGGCTGGCCCGCCCGCACCGCCGACCTGGAGCGCTTCTATCCCACGTCCGTGCTGGTCACGGGCTACGACATCCTGTTCTTCTGGGTGGCCCGGATGATGATGTTCGGCACGTTCGTCGGCCAGAGTCTCTCCGGGGACAAGGCGGCCCCGGGCAAGGTCCCGTTCACCGATGTGTTCCTCCACGGACTGGTCCGCGATGAGCACGGTCAGAAGATGTCCAAATCCAAGGGCAACGGCATCGATCCGCTGGACTGGGTGGACCGTTTCGGCGCCGACGCCCTGCGCTTCACGCTGGCCCGGGGTGCGAACCCCGGCGGCGACCTGTCGGTGGGTGACGACTCGGCCCAGGCTTCGCGCAACTTCGCGACCAAGCTGTTCAACGCCACCCGCTTCGCTCTGATGAACGGCGCGACCGTGGGGACGCTGCCGGAGGCCGGCGCACTCACCGACGCCGATCGCTGGATCCTGCACCGACTCGGTGAGGTGCGGCAGACGGTCGATGACGCGCTGGAGCGCTACGAATTCTCCAAGGCGTGCGAGACGCTCTACCACTTCGCGTGGGACGAGGTCTGTGACTGGTACCTGGAACTGGCGAAGGTCCAGTTGGGTGGCGACGACGAGTCGCGTGCCTCCGAGCGGGCCGGGTACACGAGGCTGGTGCTGGGCCACGTCCTGGACGTGGTGCTGCGCATGCTGCACCCGATGATCCCGTTCGTCACCGAGACCCTCTGGACGGCGCTGACCGGAGGTGAGTCGCTCGTGGTGGCCGACTGGCCGACCGACGTGGTCCCGGCCGGGGACGCCGCAGAGTCCGTCCGCCGCGTCGGTGACGCCCAGACACTGATCACCGAGATCCGTCGTTTCCGCTCCGATCAGGGGCTCAAGCCCGGCCAGCGGGTGCCAGCCCGGCTCGCCAGGACCACCGAGGCGGACCTTCCGGCCGATGTGCTCGACCAGGTCGCGTCGTTGGCCCGGCTGACCCCGGCCGACGAGGACTTCACGGCGACGGCCTCGCTCGAGGTGCGTCTTGGCCTGTCGACCGTGGGCGTGGAGATCGACACCTCCGGGACCATCGACCTGGCGGCCGAGCGGCGCCGGTTGGAGAAGGACCTGGCCGCCGCGCGTAAGGAGCTCGAGACCACCGGCGCCAAGCTCGGCAACGAGGCGTTCCTCGGCAAGGCCCCCGAGCACGTGGTGGACAAGATCCGTGCCCGGCGGGACCTGGCAGAGACCGAGGTCGAGCGCATCAGCGCCCGACTCGAGGGCATGCCGGCCGGAAGTGGTTCGTAGTGAGTGACCGGAAGTGGCTCCCGCCGCACGATCCGGAGGAGGGGTGGGACACGCCGACCGAGGAGGACGTCGCCGAGATGCTCGGCGAGGACGGCCTGGTGGAGGGTGTCCCGCTCGGCGGACCGCTGCCCGGTGACGAGGACTCGGACGGCGACGACCACCTGCCGCCGCGGCCGATCCCCGAGATCGGCAGTCCCGAGTGGCAGGCCGACACGGCCGACCTCGCCGCGGTCGAGGAGGAACTGGCCACCCGCTGGCCCGAGTCGAAGCTCGAGCCGAGCCTGGACCGGATCTCCGAGCTGACCTCGGTCCTCGGCGATCCGCACCACGCGTACCCGGTCATCCACGTGGCCGGCACCAACGGCAAGACGTCGGTCACCAGGATGATCGATGCGCTGATGCGAGCACTGCACCAACGCACCGGACGCAACTCGAGCCCGCACCTGCAGAGCGTCACGGAGCGCATCGCCCTGGACGGTGAACCGATCCCCGCCCGGTTGTTCGTGGACACCTACCGCGAGCTGCAGCCGTACCTCGAGCTGGTCGACCAACGGTCCGAGGCGGCCGGCGGCCCCCGCCTGAGCTACTTCGAGGTGCTCACCTCGATGGCCTTCGCCGCGTTCGCCGACGCACCCGTGGACGTGGCCGTGATCGAGACGGGGATGGGCGGCACGTGGGATGCCACCAATGTGGTGCAGCCCGCCGTCGCCGTCGTCACTCCCGTCGGCCTGGACCACACCGACTACCTGGGCGACGATCTGGCGACCATCGCGGGGGAGAAGGCCGGCATCATCCGTCCCGGCCCCTCCGACACGCTGCTGCCCCGTGACCCGGTGGCGGTGTTCGGTCGACAGGAGCCCGAGGCGATGGAGGTCCTGATCCGCCGCGCTGTCGAGGTGGGCGCCGTCGTGGCCCGGCTCGGCTCCGAGTTCGACGTGATCGACCGCAAGCTCGCCGTCGGAGGTCAGCAACTCACCCTCCGCGGGCTCGGGGGCGAGTACACCGACGTTTTTCTGCCCCTGTTCGGTGAACATCAGGCGGACAACGCGGCGACCGCCCTCGCCGCGGTCGAGGCGTTCTTCGGCGCCGGGCCGGACCGGGCGCTGGACCCCGAGCTCGTCCGCGCCGGCTTCGCCGCGGTCGACAACCCGGGTCGCCTCGAGCGTCTCAGTTCGAGTCCGACGGTCCTCGTGGACGCCGCCCACAACGGACATGGCGGCCGCGCACTCGCCGAGGCGATCAGGTCGGAGTTCGACTTCAAACGGTTGGTCGCGGTGGTCGCGATGCTCGACGGTAAGGACACCGACGCGTTCCTGGCCGCGCTGGAGCCGGTGGTCGAGGAGATCGTCGTGACCCGGGTGGCCTCGCCGCGCGCGATGGATCTGGAGGACCTCACCCGCATCGCGGAGGACCGCTTCACCTCCCAGCGCGTCCACGTGGTGGACGCGCTGCCGGACGCGCTCAGCGCCGCCCTCGACCTGGTGGGGGTGCCGGACCCGACCGCCGACGACGACGTCTCCGGCGTCGGCGTGATCGTCACGGGCTCTGTGGTGACCGCCGGGGCCGCACGCAGCCTGTTCGGAAAGGACGCACAGTGAGCAACCCCGAGACCGGCGATCCCGCCGGCCCGACGAGCGGACCGGGGCAGGCCCACGCCCCCTCGGTGGACCCGTGGAAGGGACTGCGCGGCATCATGGCCGGCACGCTGTTCCTCGAGGCGATCGTGATCGGCCTGGTGCTCACGGTGATCGCGCGGCTCGACGACGGTGCCCACTTCCAGGCCTGGAAGGTGTGGTTCGTCAGCATGCTCGCGGTGGCGATGATCGTGGCCGCGGGACTACAGCGCCGGCCCTGGGCCATCCCGATGAACGTCACACTGGCCACTCTCGCGGTGATCCCGGGATTCTTCGTGCACTGGTCGATGGGCATATGTGGCGTGATGTTCGCCGCGGTCTGGGCCTACATCCTGTACCTGCGATATGACGTGGCCCGGCGGATGGCCGGCGGGTTCCTGCCCAGCCAGCACGGGTAGAGTCTTCGGATGTGACCGAGAGAACCTTTTTCCTCATCAAGCCAGACGGCGTCGAGCGTGGCCTGACCGGCCAGATCCTCGCCCGCATCGAGGCCAAGGGCCTCACCATCACGGCCATGGATCTGCGGCAGGTGCCGCGCGAGACCGCCGCCGAGCACTACGCCGAGCATGCCGAGCGTCCGTTCTACGGTGATCTGCTCGAGTTCATCACCTCGGGTCCTGTCGTGGCAGGTGTCCTCGAGGGCCCCCGGGCGATCGCCGCGTGGCGCCAGCTCGCCGGTGGCACCGATCCTGTCGAGAAGGCGGCACCCGGGTCGATCCGAGGCGACTTCGGTCTGGAGACGCAGTTCAACCTCGTACACGGCTCGGACTCGGAGGAGTCCGCCGCCCGCGAGATCGCCCTCTGGTTCCCCGGCCTCGCCTGAGGTCCGCGTCTCCGGGTCGTCGTATCGACCTGACCTGTCACGCGCCCGCCGGTTCTTGCCGCCGACGGGCGCGTCCTCTTTGTTATGGCCGCGCGACGACCTTTCGTCGCCGGGTGTGGGAGAATGAACGAAGCTCATCCGGGCGAGTGGTCCACCAGTCCGCCCCGGCGCGAGCGCCCGCTACCGTGGCCGGCTCCGGTCGGTACCGCGGACCACAAGACGTTGCCCCGCCCAGGCGGGGCCGAGACCAGAAACGCCCGACCCCGTGCGGCGGCGTGGGTCACCGACAAGACGGTGACGTGATCGCGCCCGGAGTCCGGCCAGAGGAGACACGTGTCGGATCCGAACCTGACCATAGACGATCTCAACGCGCTTCCCGAGAGGATGCGTGCGCACGCGGCCGCCAAGGCTGTGGGCATGACGAGCAGGGAGTTCCTCGCCGCCATGTCCGAGATCGGCGTGGAGATCAAGAGCGCCCAGTCGGGCGTCACCCGCGAGGTCCTGCTGACCTGGTTCGAGGGGCGTGGACAGGGCGTAGGCGCCGCGGAGTCGGCTCCTGCCGCAGATCTGGACGCCGAGGCGCCCACGGCGGAGAAGGCCCCCGCCACGAAGGCAGAGAAGTCGCCCGCCAAGAAGACACCCGCCAAGAAAGCACCCGCCAAGAAG
>CAMNYG010000070.1 GCA_946570335.1 uncultured Dietzia sp.
CTCGCGGGGCGGTACACGCCACGCGCGGTGAGGGTGTGGTCAGTGGAGGGTCATGACGCATTCCGGCGTATCCTGGCCAGCGATATGCGCACCATCCGCCCCGTCCACTATCTGGACCACGCCGCGACCACCCCGATGCGTCCGGCGGCCGTCGCCGCCTACGCCGAAGCAGCCTCCGCAGTCGGCAATGCCTCGTCGCTCCACGGCTCCGGGCGTCGGGCTCGGCGCCGTGTCGAAGAGTCCCGGGAGTCGCTGGCGCATCACCTGGGCTGCCGGCCCTCGGAGGTCGTGTTCACCTCGGGCGGGACCGAGGCGGACAATCTGGCGGTGCTCGGGCTCTCCGCAGCCGCCGCGGGTGACGTGGTGGCCGTCGGCGCCACCGAGCACCACTCGGTGTTGGACGCCGCCGCACATCTAACCACCGACCGCGGGGGACGCAAGGATGTCCGCGTGCTGCCCGTTGACGCACGGGGCGCGGTCCGGACCGACTCCGTTCGTGATCTCGTGGCCCAGGTCGGCCCACGGTTGGCGTTGGTTGCCACGATGCTGGGAAACAACGAGATCGGCACTGTGAATGATGTCGCCGCCCTGGCCGCGCCCGCACGAGAGGTCGGAGCCGCGGTCCACACCGACGCCGTGCAGGCGGTCGGTCACGTCCCTGTCGACTTCGAGTCCCTCGGTGTGACCTCGCTGAGCCTGTCCGCCCACAAGTTCGGTGGGCCGCTCGGCGTGGGAGCTCTTCTCATCGACCGCGGTGCCGACTGCCGACCGATCGGCTTCGGCGGCGGCCAGGAGCGCGACCTGCGTTCCGGCTCCGTCGATGTGCCCGGGGTTGTCGCGATGGCCACAGCGCTCGAGGAGGCCGTCCGGGAGATGGAGTCCGAGGCCCGCCGCCTCACAGCGTTGCGAGAGAAGCTCGTGGACGGTGTCCGCCGGGTCGTCCCCGGAGTGATCGCCAACGGCGGGGGCGAGCGTCTGCCCGGAATCGCCAACCTCACATTCCCCGGGTGCTCAGGAGAGTCGCTGATCCTGCTGCTGGACGCCGCCGGGATCGAATGCTCGACCGGATCGGCCTGCACCGCCGGGGTCGCTGAGCCGAGCCACGTGCTGCTCGCGGCCGGAGCGGATGAGGCTGCGGCTCGGAGCAGTCTCAGGATCAGCCTGGGCTACACGAGCACCGAGGAGGACGTGGAGGCGGCGATCGCGGCGCTCGGTCCCGCCGCCGAGCGCGCCCGTGTCGCAGGCCTCGGGCTCACTCGAGCGGGAGCGGGGGCGTCATGAGGGTTCTGGCAGCGATGAGTGGCGGGGTGGACTCCGCGGTCGCGGCCGCGCGTGCCGTCGAGGCCGGCCACGACGTGGTGGGGGTGCACCTCGCCCTGAGCGCCGACCCGGCCACTCTGCGGACCGGTTCACGTGGTTGTTGCTCCCGGGAGGACGCGGGCGACGCCCGGCGTGTCGCGGACATCCTGGGTATCCCGTTCTACGTGTGGGACTTCGCCGAGCGATTCCGGGCGGACGTGATCGATGACTTCGTCGAATCCTACGCCCGGGGTGAAACCCCCAACCCCTGCCTCCGGTGCAATGAACGCATCAAGTTCGAAGCTCTGCTCGAGCGGGGGATGGCACTGGGCTTCGACGCGGTGGCCACGGGGCACTACGCACGCTTGTCTCACGAGGAGCTGCCGGACGGCACCCGTCGGCCCGTTCTCCGCCGGGCGGTCGACGACGCCAAGGACCAGTCTTACGTGCTGGGAGTGCTCACCCCCCGGCAGCTGGAGCATTCGATGTTCCCGCTCGGGGACACCCACAAGTCCGATATCCGGGCCGAGGCCGAGGCCGCCGGGTTTCCGGTGGCCTCCAAGCCCGATAGCCACGACATCTGCTTCATCCCTTCCGGTGACACCCGAGCCTTCCTCGGCGCACGCATCGGCATGCGGCCGGGAGCCGTGGTGGATGCGGACACCGGTGATGAGCTCGGGCGGCACGACGGCGTCCACGGCTTCACGATCGGGCAGCGCAAGGGGCTCGGTATCGAGAGGCCGGCCGCCGACGGGCGGCCCCGGTACATCACGGCAATCGACGCCGAGACCGGCACGGTCACCGTCGGCGGCGCGGATCACCTGCTGTCGGCCGAGATGACCGCCACCTCGCCGTACTGGCTGGTCGACGACGACATCCGCGAGACCGACTGTCTGGTGCAGATCCGCGCACACGGTGAGGCGACTCCGGGGCACGTCCGGCGGATCGGGGACGGCGAGGACGCCCGACTCGAGATCACCCTGGATCAGCCGGTGCGCAGTGTGGCCCCCGGCCAGGCGGCCGTGCTCTATCGCTCCGAACCCGGGGGAGAGCGGGTCCTGGGTAGCGGGACCATCTCGGTCGCGAGGCCGGTCAGGGCGAGTTCGTGACCAGGCCGACCGTGTCCAGCACCGGGCCGGGACCGATGCCGGGGACCGACCCCCGTGAAGCCGCCCGCATCGTGATGGGCGAGTGCCACGGACTGCCCTTCCTGCCCGAGTTGCCCGGGCGGGGGCCGGGTTCCGATCAGGCCGGACGCACTCTGTCGATGCTCGTCGACCTTCCGGTGGACGTCACACCTCGCGGCTGGCGGCTGTCAGATTCACGGGGCCGCCTTGCCCGTGTGGCTGCCGACCTGCTCGATCGCGACAGTGATGCTCTCGAGGAGGCGGACGAGCAGGCCCGCGATCCCGAGACGAACCCCACGGTTGCGGAACGTCTTCTGCAGGTCCGTGTACTGGGGCCCTGGTCCCTGGCGGCGGGTCTGGAGCTGTCGGGCGGTCTCCCCGTCCTCACGGACCGAGGAGCTCGCCGCGATCTGGCGTCCTCCCTCGCGGAAGGCGTGGCTTCGCGGTCGGTGCGTCTGGCCGAACGGCTGCGGTCCGGAATCCGGGTCGTACTGGACGAGCCCTTGCTCTGGCGAGTGGCCGCGGGAACGGTGCCGGCACCCAGCCACTTCGATCCGGTTGCGGCAGTGCCGGCCGAACGACTCGCCCTCGCGCTCAGCCGGTTCGCCGATACGCTCCGTGCGGCCGGCGTGGACCAGGTGTTGCTCCGGCCACCCACCACGACAGCTCCTGACTCGCCGCAGTTCTTCTCCGCCTTTGCCGAGCCCCCTCGAGGTGAGACCCCGCTCGACGGGCTGGTGCTGGAATCCGAACCGCTCTATACCGCACGCGCCCACGACGCCCTCGACGCGGCGGGTACCGTGCTCGGTGACGGCCGCATTCTCCAGCTCGAGGGGGCCGCCGGGCCCGTCCGGTCTGGTGATGCTCAGGCTGGCGTGGAACGTGCCGCTTCAGCTCTGCTCGCGTTTCTCGACCGGGTGACCGCGCCCCGATATGAGAGCCTGAGTCAGCTGGTGTTGACCCCGACGATCCGCCGGGTGACGACCGACGAGGTCTCTGCGGCCCGCGCGCTCGCAGCAGCCCGCCACGTGGCCGAGACCGCCCCACGCCTCGCCGAATAGGCGAGGGGCGGTGCAGACCGGATTGGTCAGAACCCGGTGGTCAGTCCCCCTGGGGATCAGACCGTGGCGATCGGCCATTCGGCATTGACGTCCGACGAATCCTTTCCCGAGCGTTCGAGATAGGCGGCGAAATCCCGTTGCCGGGTCTCGTGCCACCGGGCCTGCTGCACGTTGACCTCCCGCCAGTCGGCCGCAGCCAGGTCAGGGAGCGTCCCGAGTAGCTTCCAGGCCAGTCGTGCCGCGGCCAGCGCGTCGGCTTCCGCCTCATGGGCAGCGTCCAGACGTACACCGTGGAACTCGCACACGGCCTCGAGCGTGCGCTTGCCCTTGCGGTAGGGATCGATTGCCCGGTCGATCACGAACGGGTCCACCACCGGACCGAGAATGTCGAATGTGGGATCCCAACGGCGCAGAATCGTCAGATCGAAACACGCGTTGAAGGCGACGAGAGTCCGGCCTTCGCTCCACCCCTGACGGATACCGGCCACGGTCTCGGCGATCACTTCGGCATGCGGACGGCCGTTCGCGCGTGCGTGCTCGGTGGTGATGCCGTGCACCGCGGTGGCTCCCGGGGGGATCTCCACTCCCGGAGCCGCCAACCAGTTGCGCATCCGCCTGTCGGGGCCGTCGATGGACACGAGCGCCGAAGTGACGACGTGCGCTGTGCGGGGATCCGGACCGGTGGTCTCCAGATCGAATGCCAGAAGTCGATTGCGGTCGATGGTGACGGGGGCCTGGATATCGGTTGTCATGCCCCTCACGGTAGGACAGCACTCCGACATCGCGGTTGCAGGCGGGACTAGCCTGTCCACGTGAGTGAACCCATGGACAGCAACGATCCCGTCGGCCCTGCGGACATCCCACCCGAGGCCCGCCACGCCTGGGCCGAACTCGCCGAGATCGTCCGCGACCACCAGTTCCGGTACTACGTCAAGGACGCCCCGATCGTCTCCGACGCGGAGTTCGACCGTCTGTTCTCGGAACTGCAGGAGCTTGAGGAACAGCATCCGGGACTCCGCGGTGCGGACTCTCCGACCCAGCTCGTAGGTGGTGGGTTCTCCACCGATTTCGCGCCGGTCGAGCACCTTCAGCGGATGACCAGCCTCGACAACGTGTTCTCGGAGGATGAACTCCGCGACTGGATCGCCTCCGCGGTGGAGCAGGCCAATGTGCCCGAGGCGGAGTTGCCGTTCCTCTGCGAGGTCAAGATCGACGGCGTGGCGCTGGACCTGGTCTACCGCGACGGCAGGCTGGTCAGCGCGGCGACCCGGGGCGACGGCCGGACCGGTGAGGACGTGACGCTCAACGCACGGACGATCGAGGACATCCCCGTCAGGCTCACCGAGGTCGAGGGACGGCCGACGCCCTCCCTGCTCGAGGTCAGGGGTGAGGTCTTCTTCCGCCTCGAGGACTTCTCCGAGCTCAACGCCGGGCTCGTCGCCGAGGGCAAGGCCCCGTTCGCCAATCCGCGCAACAGTGCCGCGGGGTCGCTGAGGCAGAAGAACCCGGCGATCACGGCCCGACGCCGCCTACGGATGTACTGCCACGGGCTGGGTGTGGTGGAGGGCGCGACCTTCGACAGCCTGCACGACGTCTATCTGGCACTCGCCGACTGGGGACTGCCGGTGTCGCCGTACACGGCGCCGGCCACCGGAACGGACGCGGTTCTCGAACGCGTGCGGTACTGGGGAGAACACCGCGGCGACCCCGAGCACGAGATCGACGGTCTCGTGGTGAAGATCGACGACCGGGCGGTCCAGCGGCGGCTCGGGCAGACCTCCCGCGCCCCGAGGTGGGCCATCGCCTTCAAGTTCCCACCCGAGGAGGTCATGACGGAGCTTCTCGACATCCGTGTCTCGGTGGGCCGAACGGGCCGGGTGACCCCGTTCGCCTACATGGAGCCGGTACAGGTCGCCGGGTCGACGGTGTCTTTGGCCACGCTGCACAATCAGACCGAGGTGATACGCAAAGGCGTCCTCATCGGCGACACCGTGGTGATCCGGAAGGCGGGCGACGTGATCCCGGAGGTGCTCGGCCCTGTCGTGGAGCGTCGCGACGGCACCGAGCGAGAATTCGTCTTTCCCGAACGCTGCCCCGAGTGTGACACCGTGTTGGCGCCGGCCAAGGAGGGCGACGCCGACTGGCGGTGCCCCAACCACCGGTCCTGCCCGGCGCAGCTCCGGGAGCGACTGTTCTACCTCGCCTCACGTAACGCCATGGATATCGAGGCACTGGGATACGAGGGTGCGTCCGATCTGCTCACCAGCGGAGTGCTGGAGAACGAGTCGGGACTGTTCGACCTCACCGAGCGCGACCTGCTCCGTACCGATCTCTACACCCGTGTAGAAAAGGCCACCAAGAAGCAGATCGGGGAGGGAGCCGAGCCCGAGCGGACGGTCCTCACCGAGAACGGCCGGAAGCTCCTCGCCAATCTCGCCACGGCGAAGGATCGTCCTCTGTGGCGCGTCCTGGTGGCGCTGTCGATACGTCACGTCGGTCCGACCGCGGCGCGGGCTCTCGCCACCCGCTTCGGGACCATGGAGGCGATCCGTGAGGCCTCCGAAGAGGTGTTGGCCGAGACGGACGGCGTCGGCGGCATCATCGCCGCGTCGGTGGTCGAGTGGTTCGACGTCGACTGGCACCGGGAGATTGTGGACCGCTGGGCCGCCTCCGGGGTCTCCATGGCCGACGAGCGGGACGAGTCGATCCCGCGCACCCTGGAGGGGCTGACGATCGTCGCGACGGGCTCGCTCGAGGGGTTCACGCGCGACGGGATCAAGGAGGCGATCATCTCACGTGGGGGCAAGGCCTCGGGCTCGGTGTCCAGGAAGACCGACTACGTGGTGGTGGGGGACAACCCCGGTTCGAAGGCGACGAAGGCCGAAGAACTGGGTTTGACGATCCTCGACGAGGCCGCCTTCGTCGACCTGATGGAGAACGGCCCGTCCGCGACCACGGAGGACGACGTCGCCGACGGTGGCGACAGTGGGTGACGTCGGCGGTGTCCCCCGGGTCAGCTCTCGTCGGACCCGGCACGTGCGCGCCGAGGGCGATCAGCCGGCCAGGAGCGTCTGCAGGATCCCCGTGAGATAGCCCAGCCTCGCGATCTCCGACGGTCGGAACGACGGGCCACCCGGCCGGCCCACCACGAGGACGTGCTGTGACGGGAGAGGTGCCGCGGCGAGAGCGGTGTCCATGGCCACCCAGCCGGCCGGCACGTCGTCGTCCTCATCGAGCGCGATCGCGCGCTCCAGTCCGCACAGGGCCTCGACCCTGC
>CAMNYG010000071.1 GCA_946570335.1 uncultured Dietzia sp.
GTGGCGCCGGACGGCCCACCAAACGGGAGCGTCGCGAGACCGATCGGCTCATGGGCCGCGACCGGCGCTGAGGGGGGCGGGGAGCCGTCGCGCTGGAGCGACACACCCGTCGACCGTCAGGCGGTCCTACGGACGAGGATCACGACGGGCACTGCCGACAGCAGCTCACCCACGTCGATCCGGCCCGAGATCGACGGGCCGTCCGGGCGGACCGTCCACACACCGCGTGGCAGGACGGCGACGGTGCCCAGGAAATCGTCGGCCGACATGACCGCGGAGCGTCGCCGGGCGATCACGCCGACCGCAGACCCGAGTTCGCCACGGCCGTGATCGTCGCCGGTGTCCTCCAGCGGCCGCAGGAACGCCACCACGTCTGCTGCGGCCGGGCCCTCGACCGGGATCGGCAGATGAGCGCCGCCGGCCATCGCCCCGGGATGTTCGCGGCGAAGTCGCAGGAGTTCGCGGACAAGCAGGAACTTGGGATGACCGACCCGGGCGACCGCGCCGGAACGCAGTGGCCCGAAATCCACGAAGCGGCGATTGTCGGGATCGACGAGCGAGTCCTCCCACACCTCCGTGCCCTGGTACACGTCCGGCACACCGGGGCAGAGCAGCTGCACGGCTTTGGCGACGAGCGAGTTGTCCCGGCCGGCGGGCGCGATGCGCTCGACGAACGGGCCCAGCAGCCCGGTGCCCGAATCGATCAGTGAATCGATCCACCGGTGCATCCGGGACTCGAATTCTCGGTTCTGATCGGTCCACGTGGTGTGGACGGCGGCCTCGCGCATCGCCTTGTCGGCGTACTCGTGCAGCCGGGACCTCAGGTTCTCCGACGGCCCGCCCAGCTCCGGCCACACACCCACGATCACCTGCAGGAGGAAGTATCCGGCATCGGGGGCGGGCGGCGGGAACTCCTCGAACACCGCCGCGACGAAGCCGGCCCATTCACCGGGCACCTGCGAGAGCACCGAGATCCGGGCGCGCACGTCCTCACCGCGCTTGGTGTCGTGAGTGGTCAGGGCGGTCATTGAACGCGGTGAACTGGCCGCACGCTCGGCCATCGCCAGGTGAAACGCCTCGACCCCCAGCCCCATCCGTCCGGGTGAGCCACCGACCTCGTTGAGCGAGACCAGCCGACCGAGTCGGTAGAACAGCCGGTCTTCTTCCGCCTTGGCAGTGGCCGCGCCTTGGACCTGTGCGAGCCGCACCGACGACTCTCCACCGCGGGCCAGCGCAGCGCCCACGATGCGCAGTGCCGCCGTCAGCTCCGGCCGCAGCCGCCGCAGCTGATCCAGGATCGCTGGGAGCGTGCCGCGCAGGACGGGATAGTCCGCCCGGTAGTACGGCGTGGCGGCGATCACCGAGAGCAGCGCCTCCCGCAGGTGGGAGTCGACGTCGGTGGTGGCCTCGCCGTCGGAACCCACGCCGGCATCGCGCCGCACCGCCCGCACCAACCGTGCCAACTCCGGCGCCAGGTCCTCACTCACGATCTGCCGTTTGAACTCCGCGGACTGCGTATGCACCTGCACCTCGTCGCCGGGCGCGCCACAGTACCGCTGCGCCAGCTCGGTCAACCGCGCCTGACCATGGCCGTCCACAAGCAGGTGGTCGATGAGCCGCAGCGCGTCGTAGCCGGTGGTGCCGTCGACGGGCATCGTCGGCTCCAGCACCTCGGGCGGAGTCGAAGCGTCGCCGGGGGCCAGGATCTTCTCCAGCAGGAGCCAGCGGTCACCGACGAGCTCGCGTAAGCGTCGTGTGTAGCCCACCGGATCGGCCAGACCGTCCGGGTGATCCACACGGATGCCGTCGACCAGGTCTTCCTGGCACCACCGGCGCACCTCGGCGTGGGTGGCGTCGAAGACCGCCGGATCCTCCTGACGGACGCCGGCCAGGCCGGTGACGGTGAAGAACCGGCGGAACCCGAGCAGTGGCTCGCGCCAGGGGACGAGCCGGTAGTGCTGCCGGTCGTGGATCTCACGCGCCACGTCGCCGTGCGTACCCGGCGCCGGGTGCTCCGTGCCCGGGGCGAGCGGGAAGCGGTGCTCGTGGAAACGGAGCTCCGCCTCGCCGCCGGGGGTGTGGTCGGGCCCGACGACGACGAGGTCCGCCACATCGTCCGGCGAGCCCAGCACCGGGATCGCGATCTTCCCGTCAGCCCCGTTGTCGACCGCGGTATCGAAGTCGAAGAACGAGAAATACGGCGATTCGGGCCCCCTGCGCAGCGCGTCCCACCACCACGGGTTGTCGGCCGGCTGGGCGACCCCCAGGTGGTTGGGCACGATGTCCACCACCAGGCCCAGACCGTGCTCCCGGCAGACCGCGCGCAGCGCCCGCAGACCGTCGATCCCGCCGAGTTCCGGCGAGACGGTTGTCGGGTCCGTCACGTCGTAGCCGTGGGTCGAGCCGGGCACGGCGGTGAGGATCGGCGACAGGTATACCGCGCCCACGCCGAGATCAGCGAGGTAGGGCAGGAGGTCCCGGGCGTCGGCCAGCGTGAAGCCACGACCGTCCGGGTCGGAGGAGGGGGTGCGCAGTTGGAGCCGGTATGTGCTGGAGAGGGGGTGGCGCATCGGTCAGTCCAGCTTCCGCAGGACGACGGTCGAGCGGCCGACCACCGAGAGCATGTCCTCGGCCGACAGGTCGGGGGTCTCGTCCCCGGCGTCGGCGGCGGTGTCCAGCACGACATGCCAGTTCCGCGCGTACTCCCCGCCGAGCAGAGAGAATTCGATCGGCTCGTGGTGGGCGTTGAACAGCATCAGGAACGAGTCGTCGACGATCCGCTGGCCGCGTTCGTCCGGCTCGCGGATGCCCTCGCCGTTGAGGAACACCGCCAGCGACTTACCGAACCCGGAATCCCAGTCCTTGCTGGTCATCTCCGAACCGTCCGGGGTGAACCACGCGATGTCCTGCGGATCCTCCTCACCGCGTAGCGGGGAGCCGAAGAACCGGCGACGCCGGAACACCGGATGGTCCTGGCGCAGCGACACCAGTCGGCGGGTGAACTCGAGGAGATCCGACTGCTCCTCGTCGAGTTCCCAGTTCATCCATGCCGTCTCGTTGTCCTGGCAGTAGACGTTGTTGTTGCCGTGCTGTGTGCGGGCGATCTCGTCGCCGTGCGAGATCATCGGGGTGCCCTGCGACAATATGAGAGTGGTGAGCAGGTTGCGGCGCTGCCGGTGGCGCAGCGCCAGGACCTCCGGATCGTCGGTGGTGCCCTCGACGCCGCAGTTCCAGGAGCGGTTGTGGCTCTCGCCGTCGTTGCCGTCCTCTCCATTGGCCTCGTTGTGCTTCTCGTTGTAGCTCACCAGGTCGTTGAGCGTGAAGCCGTCGTGGGCAGTGACGAAGTTGATCGACGCGGTGGGCCGGCGGCCGGTGTGCTCGTACAGGTCCGAGGAGCCGGTCAGGCGGGAGGCGAACTCGCCGAGGGTGGCGGGCTCGCCGCGCCAGAAGTCCCGCACGGTGTCACGGAACCGGCCGTTCCACTCGGTCCACAGGGGCGGGAAGTTGCCCACCTGGTAGCCGCCCTCGCCGACGTCCCACGGTTCGGCGATGAGCTTGACCTGGCTCACCACAGGGTCCTGCTGGACCAGGTCGAAGAACGAGGACAGCCGGTCGACCTCGTGCAGACCGCGTGCCAGGGTGGATGCCAGGTCGAACCGGAAGCCGTCGACGTGCATCTCCAGGATCCAGTAGCGCAGCGAATCCATGATGAGCTGCAGCGAGTGCGGGTGGCGGACGTTGAGCGTGTTCCCGGTGCCCGTGTAGTCCTTGTAGTGCTGTTCGTCGCCCTCCACCAGCCGGTAGTAGGCCTGGTTGTCGATGCCACGGAACCCGATGGTCGGGCCCAGGTGGTTGCCCTCGGCCGTGTGGTTGTAGACCACGTCGAGGATCACCTCGATGTCTGCGTCGTGGAACGTCTTGACCATGGCCTTGAACTCGGACACCGCATCGCCGGGCTTCTCCGCGAAGGCGTACTCGTTGTGCGGGGCCAGAAAGCCGAAGCTGTTGTAGCCCCAGTAGTTGCGCAGGCCCAGGTCGATCAGGCGCTGGTCCTGCATGAACTGGTGCACCGGCATGAGTTCGATCGCGGTGACTCCCAGGCTCTTGAGATGCTCGATGATCGCCGGGTGGCACAGGCCGGAGTAGGTGCCGCGCATCTCGGCCGGGATGTCCGGGTGTGTGGCGGTCATGCCCTTGACGTGCGCCTCGTAGATCGTCGTGTTGTGGTACTCGTGGCGCGGCGCACGGTCGTTGCCCCAGTCGAAGAAGGGGTTGATCACCACGGTGGTCATCGTGTGCCCCAGCGAGTCGTCGGTGTTGCGCTGCGTGGGGTCGTCGAGATCGTAGCTGTGCAGGCTGGGGTCGCCGTCGAAGGCGCCGCTGAACGCCTTGCCGTACGGGTCGAGCAGCAGTTTGGACGGATCGCAGCGCAGTCCCTGCTCGGGCTCGTACGGTCCGTGAACGCGGTAGCCGTAGCGCTGACCGGGCGTCACGCCGAGGAGGTAGCAGTGCCAGATGTGGCCGTCCACCTCGGTGAGTTCGACACGGGTCTCCGCGCCCTCCCTGTCGATGAGGCAGAGCTCGACCTTCTCGGCGACCTCGGAGAACAGCGCGAAGTTGGTGCCGGTGCCGTCGTAGGTGGCTCCCAGCGGGTATGCCGTGCCGGGCCAGGCGCGGACGAGTTCGGGGGCGGGCTGCTGCTGGTCGGCATGGGTCACGAGGCCCAAGCGTAGTGCGTTGGCCACGCATCGGGACGGGTGTGAACCCGCTGCGCTGGTCAGTCCGCCGGGCGCGGGTCGGTCACCACCACCCGGTGGCGGGACCCATCTGTCGTGCCAGCTCGCCGGAGGCGGATCGGACCCACGATCCGGAAAGGTGGTGGGAGTCGTGGTAGACGATCACATTGCCCGCCACGACGGGGCAGTTGCCCGGGTCGCAGAGGCCGTCGGTGAGGTCGATGAGCCGGACGTTGTCGAGTCCGGCGGCGGCGAGGGATGCGGGGTTGATCGGGGAGATGGATCGCTCGCGGGGCATGCCGCACTCCTCGGGCGTGCCGCCGTCACCGAGGCAGTCCCCGGCGCGGATCGGTCCGCGGCCGTTGTTCAGCCACGGGGTGTCGCGGATCGCGAGCACGCCGATTCCCTGGTCGCCGAGCGCGCGCCACAGGTCGACGTACTGGCGTGGGGTGATGTCGGGGCCCATCACCCCCACGGGCCTGGTCGCCGTGGTGAACACGAACTCCGGCTGCAGGCCGATCAGTGAGGCCAGGGCCTCGGGCGTCCATTCGGTGCAGCTCTCGTACAGCTGCTCGTCGCTGTCGGAGACCGTGGCGTCGAGGGTGAGGGGGCAGCCCATCTTGAGGACGGTGACCACGCGGAAGCCGTAATGGCGGCCCACCTCGTCGAGTCCGCTGATCCAGTGTTCGGCGTGCGAACCCCCGACCAACGCGACGGTACGGGGCGAGGTCACGTCGCCGTAGACACACATGGTCACTTCGCTGGTCTCGAAGTCCGAGATGCAGCCGTCCGTGGTGCTGGGGGGCAGGTCGTTGCCCACTTGGAGGAGGGAGGGCAGGAACGGTACGTCTTCTGGCGCCCCGGTGCCGTCGAGAAAGGCGCGGGCGCCGGGGTGGTCGGGGTCGGTGAGGGAGTCGACGTAGGGGACGGCCGAGCGCGATGCGGAGGTGGCACCCCACCAGCCGACGGTGCCCAGGGTGGCGACGGCGGCGGCGACGACGAATGCGGTCGCCCCCACGAACTGCTTCTGCTGGCCGACCGTCCGGGCGGGCCCGCCTCGTTTCGCATCTCGTGCGGCGGCGGCGGGGGTCGTGCGGTTCTTGGCGCGGCTGGGCATCCGGAGTGGCCGCTCGATGTACTTCTCGGTGATGAGTGCGAGTACCACCGAGATCACGATGATGGTGATCCCGGAGACGAGGGTGATCTCCGCGTCGCGATCGTAGGACAGCCACAGGATGAGCAGCGGCCAGTGCCACAGGTACAGGGAGTAGGAGATGTCGCCCAGTCGGCGGAACAGTTTCCCGGACAGCAACCAGGTGATCGGATCCAGCCTGGGGGTCGCACGCACGCCGGGCGGGAGGTTGCCGCCCAGCACGATGAGGAGTGCCCCACCGATCGGATACCAGGCCAGCGGGCCGGGGAAGTAGCCGGCCCCGTCGAAGAAGAACCCGGTGCTCACCACGAGGAAGAGTCCCGCGGCGGTGGTCAGCAGCCTGAGCGGCCACGGCAGGACGATCCCGGCCAGCACGATCGCCACGAGCCCGCCGACGAGCAGCTCCCACATGCGGGAGGCCGTGTCGTAGTAGTTCCAGGCCTGGTTCGCGTTCTGCCCGATGACCGACCACCAGACGGACGCGGCGGTGCCCAGGGCGACCAGGCCCACGAGGAACCACTTGGGGGTCCCGCGTCGGATGAGCAGCCGCCACAGCGCGGTGCTTCCCAGGACCACGGCGAGGGCGATCAGGTAGAACTGCCCCTGAACCGACATCGACCACAGGTGCTGCAGGGGGGAGATGGTGGCGTCTGCGGCCGCGTAGTCGGACGCCGTGTACGCAAGCTCCCAGTTCTGGTAGTAGAGCAGAGAGGCGACGGTCTGGTCGAAGATCGCGGTCCACTGGGTGGGTGGCTTGATGAGGAGCGTGCCCACGACGGTGGCGAAGACGGTCACCAGCAGCGCCGGATAGAGCCTGCGGATCAGTCGTTTGACGTG
>CAMNYG010000072.1 GCA_946570335.1 uncultured Dietzia sp.
AGACCGCACCGAGTTCATCGTTGGCCACGCCACCCGCACCTGAAATGTCGCCGGCGCATCCGTCTCCAGCTCCTGACGGATGCGCCGGCGTTAGGAGATGCGCTAGCCACGGCACGGAACCGCCCTCGGGGTCCGCGCGCAGTCGTCGAGCGCCGAGAGGGTGCCCGCTGGTCGGGAGGGAGGTGGCGGGACGACGACGAGGTGGGCGGCCACTGAACATTCGCGGCCCATCCGGTGTACCTGCGGTGCCGAATAGCGGACATGGACCAGGTTCCTCACTCCCCCGCCTACTTCCGCGTCGGGGTCGCCGGCCCGGAGATAGCGGACGTGTTCACCGGTGCGCCTTCCACAGCGCCCGCCGAGGAGACGCGGCCGAACTCGCGCTTGCCGAGCTACTTCGATGACGCCAGCGTGTGGTGGAGCAACTGGGTGGCGGTCGCGGCGACGGGCTGGGGCGCGCTGGTCGTCATCGCACCACTGATCGCCACGCACTTCCTCGTGTGGGCCACTCGCTCGCGACGGGCCGACTGAGCCGCGCTCACGCGAGCGCAGTCGCCGGACAGCTGTCCAGAGAATCGGGAAAAGCCGCGTTCAGACGTGCCTACTCGAAGTAACGTCCACCGTTAAGGACGAGCTCCTCCGAGCATCGTCGGCCGTGTGTCAGCGCTTCGCCCTGTTTCTGGAGGCATTGTGAACAAACTCGCCCTCGCGGTTCTGTCCGCCACCACCCTGACCCTCACCGCGTGTGGCAGCGGCGGGAATGACGCGGTATCGGCCGCGGGCGGTGACGTACGGACCCCGGACGAGACGAGCCGCTGCACCGAGGACATGGCAGGCGGCACCATCACCATGGGCGAGTACGTCATGCTTCCCTCGTTCTCTCCCGGCCAGGGCCACTACGGGCTGCGGGGCGGCGCGCAGTCCGCCGCGATCTACGACCGACTCATGCGCTGGAACCCCGAGACTGCGGAGTTCGAACCCAAGCTCGCCGAGTCGCTCGAGCCGAATGAGGACAACACGGTGTGGACCCTCAAGCTCCGGGACGGCGTCACGTTCTCCAACGGCGACCCGCTCACCGCGGACGATGTGAAGTTCACCGTTGACCTCCACAAGGACCCCTCGACCGCGTCAACGGCCAAGACCGATGTCGACGAGATCGAGACCGTTCGCGTCGTCGACCCTCTCACCGTCGAGTTCGTCCTGGGCGAGCCGTGGGCCGGTTTCCCCTTCGCCCTCACGCGTTCGGCCGGTGAGGTGATCCCGGAGGCCGCGTACACCGAGATGGGAGCGGACGAGTGGGCCGAGAACCCGATCGGCGCCGGCGCGTACGTCATGGCCGGCAACACCCCCGGCCAGGAGGTGGTCCTGGAGCCCAATCCCGGCTACTACGGCGGCCCGGTCTGCCCCACCTTGCGCTTCATCTCGATCCCCGGGTCCCAGGCCACGCTCGAGGCGTTCCGGAACGACGAGGTCCAGGTGGGGTACCTGCGCGGCGCCCAGTTCATCAACGACGCCATGGAGGATGACGCGCAGGGTTTCCTGTCGGTGATCAGCTCGGGCCGCGCGATCGTCATGAACAACGGTGTGGCCGGCTACGACGGTGTCTTCACCGACGAGCGGGCGCGCAAGGCCGTGGCCCACGGGCTCGACAGGGAGCTGATCAACGATCGGCTCACCGATGGCCTGGGCCAGCCCACGTCGGCACTGATCGCCGAGTCGTCGCGCTTCTACGACGGGCAGCAGGGACCCGCCTACGATCCCGAGCTGGCTGCGGAACTGGTCGACGAACTCAAGGCGGAGGGCGACTGGAACGGCGACGTGACGCTGCTGACCAACACGAGCCCGGAGAACGTCGAGACCGGCGTGATGATCAAGGCCATGCTCGACGCTGTGGGGTTCAACGTCACCCTGGAGAACGTTCCGCAGTCCCAGCAGGCGGCACGACTGTTCAGCCACGACTACGAGATGACGATCGGCGGCCTCAACCCCTCCGACGCCGACCCCTCGGCGAGCTTCACCGCGTACGTGACGCCCGGCGGCCCCACCAACAACAGTGGTGTCGACAACCCCGAACTCACCGAGGCGGGACGCAACCTCAAGACCGCCGCGACCCTGGATGAACAGATTGCGGCGCTCAACCGGTTCCAGGAGGTCCACAACCAGGTCATGCCGTTCACGATCTTCGCCAACGCCGAGGAGTTCGTGGTGGTGGACGAGTCGGTGAAGGGCGTCGCACCCACGTCGTCGGGGGTCATGCTGTTCGACGGCGCCTACACCACCGAGCGCTGAGTCGGCTTCGACGAGTAGGCTGAGCGTCGACACGGGGTGCCCCGCACGGGGGCTGAGATCACACCCGAGCGAACCTGATCGAGTTAGCACTCGCGTAGGGATGTCGTCGGCGCACGTTCGGATGCGCCCGCTCGCGCGGTGGTCCCCCGACGACCGCGAGGAGAACCATGACGTCGCGACCCGGTCCTACGCAAGGCCGGCAGCCCCGGAGGATCCGCTTCAACGCCTTCGCGATCAACGGCGTAGGGCATCAGATCCCGGGACTCTGGCGGCATCCGGACGACCGGTCGCGGGACTACACCTCGCTCGCGCACTGGACGGACCTGGCGCAGACCCTGGAGCGCGGGCTGTTCGACGGCATCTTCATAGCCGACGCGTTGGGCCCGTACGACGTGTACGGCGGAAACGCGGACGCGGCTCTCCGGACCGCCGCGAAGATCCCGATGAACGACCCGATGATGGTGGTCAGCGCCATGGCTGCGGTGACGGAGAACCTCGGGTTCGGCATCACGGCCAGCACCTCGGCCGAGCACCCCTATACATTCGCCCGGCGGATGTCGACGCTCGACCACCTCACGGACGGCCGGGTGGGCTGGAACGTGGTGACGGGGTACCTCAAGAGCGCGGCACAGAACCTGGGCGAGAGCGACCAGCTCTCCCATGACGAGCGGTACGACCGCGCAGACGAGTACCTGGAGGTCCTGTACAAGCTGTGGGAGGCCTCGTGGGACGACGACGCCGTGGTGCTCGATGCGGCGTCGGACACGTTCGCCGACCCGTCCAAGGTCCACCCCATCGATCATGAGGGAAAGTACTTCACCGTCCCCGGCATCCATCTGTCGGAGCCGTCCCCGCAGCGCACCCCGGTCATCTACCAGGCCGGTGCCTCCGAGCGGGGCATCCGCTTCGCCACCGAGCACGCGGAGGCGATCTTCGTCGCCTCGCCGACGCTCGAGCAGACCCGCGACCAGGTCCAGCGGATCCGCGCAGGCCTGGAGGCGGCGGGACGTGGTCGGGATGCCGCACGGGTGTACGCGCTGCTGACGA
Organism: uncultured Dietzia sp.; assembly: GCA_946570335.1. Lineage (GTDB taxonomy): Bacteria > Actinomycetota > Actinomycetes > Mycobacteriales > Mycobacteriaceae > Dietzia. The sequence goes on from CAMNYG010000072.1 coordinate 3,337, forward strand.
TCGTCGTGGACCGCACCGAGGAGGCGGCAATCGAGAAGTATCGCGACGTCTTCTCCTACGCCTCGGAGACCGGCAACCTGGTGCTCAACTCGGGCTGGTCGGGAATCGATCTGTCCGGTCAGGACCTCGACGCTCCCATGGATCCGGTTGCCACCGACGCCATCCAGACCACGGTTGCGAGCCTGTCCGGCGCGTCGGATGCGGGCGGGCGGTGGACGTTGCGCGACAGTGCCCGGTTCAACGCCACCGGCGGGCCCGTGGTGGTGGGCTCGGGTGAGACCGTGGCCGACGCCCTGGAGAGGTTCGTGGCGGACACCGACGTCGACGGGTTCAACCTGGCCTACGCACTCAACCCCGGTACCTGGGAGGACGTGATCGAGCACCTGGTGCCGGTGCTGCAGGACCGCGGCCTGTATCCCCTGTCCCCGGAACCCGGCACCCTGCGGGCGCGGATGTTCGGCCGGGGTGACCGGCTGCCGGATTCCCATCGCGGGGCCACCTACCGCCGCCGTTGACGTGGGTCCGGGCCGGGCGTCGGGCCTTTCTGCCCGTGTTGGGCGAGGGTCGCCGCTGTGAGATGACGACGACGAGAGCGCCCTCCACCAGAATTCACCCCCGGAGCTTTTCTTATCGGTCTCGCGCCTCGGCCCGGAGGGCGCGCGCGTGGCGGTGCATCGTCACCGGTGTCGCGTCGATGACCCGCGTGGCCATCTCGGCGAGAAACCGTTCCGGCCTGAGGTCGGGCGGTACTCGTTCCCACGGCAGGTGGACGGGAGGCAGGTTGTCCAGGGCCGCGTCGACCTCGGCGTCTTCGATGACCAGTTGTTCTCCCACATCGGCGGTGGCGTGGTCGGTGGCGGCGATTCCGGCTTCGGCGAGTGGGTCCTCCCCGTCCCCTTGGTCATCAGAAGCGTCGTCGACTGACAGGTGGTCTCCGTATTCGATGACGATCAGAGAGACCGCGTGGTAGGCATCGTCCTCGCGCCCGAGCTTCTGCAGCAGGTCGATCAGCCATTCGGCCTTGTCAGGCGATTCGTCGAAGATGGTGGAGCGAAGGCCGTACACGAACCCCAGGGCGGCCAGAGGGTGCCGGAGCCTCAGGTTCTTGGCGTCTCCGTAGGATTCTTCGACGCGGTTGGCGGCGTTCTTACCGAAGCTGGAGTCCATCCGCTTGGTGCTGATGAGGAGCTCGGGGCCTGCGGCCCAGTCTGCCATCACCACGTCCACCTGCTTCAGGTAGTTCTTCCCCAGGATGTTCGCGCTGGAGGCGGCGACCCCCGCCGGTGGCGGGCTCGCACGGAGCCGCTTCCACAGGGCCTGCCGTTCCTTGTTCGGCAGCTTGTTCAGCAGGTTCACGATCGGCCCGGGCAGGATCCGCGGCGACGTGGCCCGTGGCCACACCGCATCCGGTCCGAATCCGGCGCGGCGGAGCTCGTACGAGATCCACACGTCCAATGCGAGGGCCGGCACTCCTGTGGTGGTGGGCGCCTTCAGGTACAGAGGGACGCCGAGTAGGCGCTTGAGGGTGAGATAGTCGGGCTCGAATCCCAGGTTGCCGTGTGCGTCTTTCACCCACGGGTTGCGATGGTGGCCACCACGCGCGGCGTCTGCGACGATCCTGTCGAATATCGCCCACGCCCTGGCTTTGGTCGACGGTTCAGCGGCCACGTCGCCCCCTTGCGATGCGTCGCCCGGCCAGCGTGGTGTGCGCGTGGCGGACGAAGGTCATGTCGGATTCCGAGACCACTCCGGGCCCGGTGAGCAGCACGTCGTCCACCAGCGCGACGGCATTGTCCAATTCGCCCCGTTTCAACAGTCTCGCCACCTCGGGCTTGACGCGCCGCAACGCGTCGGCGTGTGCCGTGACGTGTTCCGGCGTCGGCACGGCCCACACGTCGGCTTCGCGCGGTTCCAGTTTGAGGATCCCGCCGCCGTAGGAGCGCCCGACCATCTCGGCGTTGAGCAGTGTCAGGGAATTGAGGCTGGCCACAGGCAGGAGCTCGCGGCCGAGGTCGCGGACCTGCTCGTGCAGGTACACGCCGTGGACGGAATTGAGATGGTGCACGCCGGCGCTGTTGGTGGTCAGCCGCGGAGTATCAGCGTTCATGCACGTCAGCAGCAGGTCCGCAGCGGGCACGAGCGGGACCCGGTACCAGTGTTTGCGGATTCGGCACTTGTAGGCGTTGTTCACCCCGGCCACCTCACCGGCGTGGATGTAGGCCTGCGCTGCCGGCGACGGCGTGTCCGAGGGCCGGAACAGCCAGGTCGCCTTGCCGGCGCGGCCGAGGCGGGTCACATCACCGCGGGACAGTTCGAGTCCTCGTAGATGCGCGCTGCCCGGCGGTGACAGTCGAACCAGGTCCTTGCGGGACAGTCCGAGCTCGTCAGCCCTGGCGGGCGACAGTGCGAAGTAGCGGTTGTTCCCGGTGACCATGCCCAGGGTCGTCTCACCCCAGTGCTGGAGATCAGTGAAGTACCCGGTGGCGCGGAGCCTGCGCAGTGGTTCCACCGCATCAGCAGCAACCAGCAGTCCGGTCCATTTCCCCGACGGATCGGACGGCGTCCATGTGAGCGGAACACCGAGCGTCGCGAGCGCGTCGGCGTCCTGCGCCTGATAGATGGTGGCGTGGTCCGTGGGCCCCTCGTCAAAGCCATCGGCCATGAGCAGCACCACGTCGGCCTCGGCTTCCGGGAACACTCGCTCGGTGAACATGACCAACTCGACACTGCGGAAGCGGTCAAACAGGAACTGCCGTACCGCGGACGCGTAGTTCACACTGAGCAGTTCTGCCGGAAGCACCAGGCCCATGCGGCCCCCCGGCGTGAGGAACAACGCCGAGTGGATGGTGAATGCCGCCCAGCTGGACGCGAGCGCGGTGAGGGCGACCCCGGCCTTGAGCGCGGCTTCACGCGACGCGGTCCGGGCCGCGCCGGAAAAGTCCTGGTAGCGGATGTAAGGAGGGTTGCCGATCACGACCGAGTAGCGGGCGTCCGGCTGGACCAGGAAGAAGTCCCCCACCGTGATGTCCGCCGAACCTCCGGCCTCCGCGACGCGCCTGGTGGCCAGGCCCGCGCTGTGCTCGTGAATCTCCACTCCGTTGACGTGGGGAGCCGCGAGCCCATGTTCACGGAGGCGACGGACGGCTTCCACGAGGAACGCGGCATCGCCGGCAGACGGCTCCAGCACGGTGTCACCCCCGGAACGGATCGCCCAGTCGGCAAGAAAGCGGGTGATGGGTTCAGGCGTGAAAAACGCACCTCTGGCCTTACGCAGAACCGGGTTGTCGGCGGCCGCGCTCTCCGAGCGATCGATCATGCCTCCAGTCTGCCGTACGCCTACGACATCCCGGATCCGCCGGG
>CAMNYG010000073.1 GCA_946570335.1 uncultured Dietzia sp.
CCTCGGCAGCCGGGCCGCGCCCGCGGCGCGAGATCGACGTCGACGCCCTCCTGACGGGTGTTCTCGAGGACCGGCGTCCTGTTCTCGCGCGGGCGATCACCCTGCTCGAGTCGACCAACCCCGCGCACCGCGAGAAGGCACAGCAGCTCCTGCTGGGGGCACTCCCGCATTCCGGTGGCGCACTGCGGATCGGGATCACCGGTGTGCCCGGCGTCGGCAAGTCGACGTTCATCGAGTCGTTCGGGCTCTATCTCGTGGAACAGGGCCACAAGGTCGCGGTACTGGCCGTCGACCCGTCCTCGACCCGCACCGGAGGCTCGATCCTGGGGGACAAGACCCGCATGGCCACGCTGTCCACCGAGCCGCGGGCCTATATCCGGCCGTCCCCGACGTCCGGGACACTCGGGGGGGTAGCCAAGGCGACCCGGGAGTCGATGGTGCTGCTCGAGGCGGCCGGCTTCGACGTGATCCTCGTGGAGACCGTCGGCGTGGGACAGTCCGAGGTCACGGTCGCCGGGATGGTGGACTGCTTCACGTTCCTCACGCTCGCTCGCACCGGTGATCAGCTCCAGGGCATCAAGAAGGGTGTGCTGGAGCTGGCGGACGTGGTGGCGGTCAACAAGGCAGACGGCCCGCACGTCAAGGACGCCCAGCGAGCCGCACGGGAGCTCAGCGCCGCGCTACGCCTGGTCAGGCCCGCGGACGCGGTGTGGAAGGTCCCCGTCCTGACGATGTCCGGGCCCGAGGCTGAGGGGCTGGCCAGGTCCTGGGACGCCGTTCGGTCCCATCAGTGCGAGATGGACGAGATCGGCGAGGTCGAGGCTCGCCGTGCACGTCAGCAGGTCGAGTGGACGTGGTCGATGGTTCACGACACGCTCATGGCCCGGCTGGAGGCCGACCCGGATGTGCGGCGCGTCGCCGCGGACGTCGAGACGCAGGTCCGAGAGGGGACCCTCACCGCTGCGTTGGCGGCCCAGGCGATCATCGACGCCTTCGACTCCTGAGCCGGCGGCCCCCGACGATCCTGATCCTCGGCTCGTGCCTCCCGCGGAGATCCCCTCCGGGGCCACGCAGTGCTTCGCACCGGGTGGCCCCGCAGCGGCAGCACGCTGATGGTGCGTTGGCCGGCGGGCCCCGCTCTCAGCGCTTGCGCAGGACGAATCCGACAGCACTCATGTGCTCGTCGTGCGTGGTGAAGGTCTTGCGCATCGCCAACACCCGCTTTCGGGCATCGGCATCACGGATGAGGTTCTTGACGATGCGGGCGACTCCGCCGATGCCCTCGTCGTCGATCATGCGGCGCGGCTGGAGCAGTCCCATGGGCCGCAGCTCGGTGGCCTCCACCTCGAAGCCGGAGGCCTCGAACATCTCGGTCCACTCGGCAACGGTGAGCGGACGTGCGTTGACGCGGATCGAACGGGCGAGGTCCTTGCGGATCGTCGTCTTGATCTCGTCGGAGAGATCGTCGGGGACCAGGCACAGCTCGTGTACGAGGTACCGGCCGCCCGAATCGAGCACGCGGGCCGCCTCGGCGACGATCTTCTCCTTGGTGGAATCGCCCTGCATCGTGAGCATGGCCTCGCCCACCACGACGTCGGCCGATGCCTTCTCCAGCCCGGTCTCCTGGGCGGTGGCCACCACCATGGTCCCGCGGCCTCCGATGGCCGCGCGGGTGACCTCCACCGCCTCCGCATCCGAATCAACACCGGTGTAGGAGGACGGCCCCTCCTCGAGGAGCAGCGATGCGGTCAGGCCGAGGCCGGGCGCGAACTCGACGACGCGCTTACCAGAGATCTCCGCCGAGTTGACCATCCATTCCGACAATTCCCGGCCACCGGGACGCAGTACCTTCTTGCCGACGCGGGCGAGCAACCAGTGCCCGGCAACGGATTCGGAGTCACGCTCGTGCTGGGGGAGCGGCGGGCTGGTGGTCATGATCAAGTCCCTTCGTTGACGGCAGCGCCCGCACCGAGGGCGGACCAATCTTTAGGTAAGGCTACCCTCCTAGCGCTGCCCAAGGGTAGGCGAGCCTCACCACATGCCGACCAGGACGGTGAGTGGATTCACCGGAGGGGATTCAACGGCGTTCGAGCGCCCGACGCGCGGGCTCCTCGAGAAAATGATGGCTGGCCGCGGCAGCCGCGAGCGAGCCGCCGAAGGTGACCGGCCAGATGACCCCCATCCGTCGGTCCCAGAGCGCGGTCCGGGTCAGCGGGAAGGAGGCGAGCAGCACGAGCTGATGCCAGAGAAAGAGCCCGTACGACCAGGTGCCGAGTTTCTGCAGGGGTGCCGATTCGAGAACGGGGAAGCGGGTCCCCTCCGGTGCCAACACGACAGGCGAGAGAACCAGGAACGCCATCACACCCGCCAGTCCCGTGCGCGTCGCGAACTCGACGGGACCGGGGTGGACGAACCCTTCCGAGAACCAGGCCGGAACGGTCGTGGCCACCAGAGCTGCCCCTCCGGCGAACCACCAGCCGTAGCGGGCCATCTTGTCACGGCACATCCGTACGAGGGCTCCGGGAGGCGCGGTGGCGATCTCCGCCAGCAGCATTCCGGCCGCGAACCAGGCGGTGAAAGCCGGCGGTAGGATCTGCACGTTCACACCGGCCGGGATGAGGCCGAGCGACTGCCAGGGGACCGCCGGGAACACGAGTCCCGAGGCACCGAACGCGAGGATCGCCGGGATGCGCCACATGGCCGAATCACCGCGCAGGCCCTTCATGGCGGTCCACAGGACGGGCAGCGCCGCGTAGAAGGCCATCTCCACGGCCAGCGACCACGCGTGGGTGAGACCGGCGACGAGGAACTTCGGCGTGTAGATCTGCGTCAGGGTGAGGTTGAGAACCCAGGTGACGGGACCGTTGACGTGGTTCTGCTTCAGCAACAGCATCGCCGCCGCCACCAGGACAACGTAGGCGGGCATGATCCGCTCGATTCGCGATCTCAGGAATTCGCCGGCGGGCCTGGCGGTTCCCGGCTTGTCCTCTCGCGCGTGACGTGCGTGCGCCCGCCACAGCAGGAATCCGGATTTGGCGAAGAACACCGCCACGGCCAGGTCGAGGCGCCCGAGAATGCGCTTGGCCGGTGAGCCGAAGGAGGACCGGGTGACAAACGCGACGTGGGTGGTCATGACCCCCACGGCAGCGATGCCCCGGATGCCCTCCAGCGCCGGCACGAAGCCTTTCGCCCCCGCGGGTCGGCGCCACCCGAGCGCCACCGCGGCCTGGTCCGCGTTCGTGCAGGCGACTCCCGCGTCGACCGCCGCCACACCGTGGGAGCCGCCGCCTGAACCCGGCGCCGCCGGGAAGGCGGAACCCCCGACTGTCCCGGCTCCCGCGTTCACCGGCACGGTCTCCGCGAACACCCTGATCCGGCGGTCCATCCGCTTGCGTGCGGTGGTGAGCGCTCCTCGGATCGAGTCCGTCAGCGGCTCGGCGTACCCCCCGGCGACAGCCGCCCTTCTGGCGTTCACGCGGGCGACGACGACACCACCCGCGGCTACGAGCAGAGCAGCAGCGACCGACCTCATGGAATCTCCCGAGCTGTGAAAAGGGGATGACATCAGCGTGCCCGGAGCGCCTGTTCGGCCGTCCCGCACATCCGGTGGAGCCTAACACCGGTTCTAGTTTTGGGACGCGGGCACCCACGGCACCGCGCACCGGCACGACGTCATCGTCCAAGGGAGGCGATCGCCGCGAACACCTCGTCCAGTACGGCATCCGGGCCGCCGGGAACCCGCACCCCGGTGGCGATCCGGGCGTTGTCCGCCCGGCCCCGGTGTCCACGCCGGTCCTCGACCGTCATCCCGCGAGTGTGCTCACCACCGCATTCGACGCGGACATGAGAATCCTCGGTGATCACCATGTCGGGGTGCAGGGCGAGCCAGGCCACGAACGGATCGTGCACCCGGGCCAGGTAGCCCTCTCCGACAGAATCATGGAACTCGAAGTAGAAGCGCAGCGCCTCGACCAGTGCCCGAGTCAACGGCGAATCCGCGACCGCGAGTAGACGCTCGGAATGCCGCGGCGTCCACACCGCCCGCTCCGTCAGGTTCAGGCCACACCACAGTGGGACCATCAGGTCCGCATCCGCAGCCCGCGCCGCCTCCCACCTCAGACAGATCGCATCCGCGGCCTCGGGGTCCACGTCCACATTCCATTCGCCGACCGGCGTCGTGTTGCCCGGATGCCCCCGGAACGTCCCACCCATCACCGCGAGATCGGCGACCAGTCCGGGCAGGTCGGGTTCCCGCTCGAGGGCCCCGGCCAGCGTGGACGAGGGACCGGTCACGATCGCCACCAGCTCACCGGGATAGGCGCGTGCCGCGTCCACCCAGAGTCGTGCACCGTCCCTGGCATCGACGCACCTCGTCGTCGTATCCAGCACCGCATGCCCCGCGCCACGGGGACCGTGCGTCTCCGGGGTGAACACGTGCGGCACCGCGATCGCCCCGGCCGCGCCCGCACACACCGGAACCGGGGGCGCCCCCGCCAGATCCAGCCACGCCAACGCGTTGGCCACCGTATCCGGAAGCCCTACGTTGCCGGCGGTACACACGACGCCGACAAGCTCGATCCGCCCGGCCAGGTGCTCGGCGACGAGGTAGGCGATCGCCAGGGCGTCGTCGATCCCGGGGTCACAATCGAGCAGAACCGGGGTCGGTCTCATCTGTACGGCCCGCCGGGTCACCACGGGCTGGGTTCGAAGTCCTTGAGGAAGCAGCCGTACAGGTCCTCACCAGCCTCCCCACGCACGATCGGGTCCACCACGCGGGCTGCACCGTCCACGAGGTCGAGCGGGGCGTGGAAACCCTCCTCGTGCAGTCGCACCTTGGTCACGTGCGGGCGCTCGTCGGTGATCCAACCGGTGTCCACGGCGGTCATGAGGATGCCGTGCTCGGTGAACATCTCCTCCGCGGATGTGCGGGTGAGCATGTTGAGACCGGCCTTGGCCATATTGGTGTGCGGGTGGCCTGCGCCCTTGTAGCGGCGAGAGAACTGGCCCTCCATCGCCGAGACGTTGACCACGTACTTCCGCCGTGCCTTTGATGCCGCCAGTGCGGGACGCAGGCGGGAGACGAGGATGAACGGGGCGACCGAGTTGCACAGTTGCACCTCGAGCATCTCCATCGGTTCGACCTGCTCAACCGTCGCCACCCAGCTGTTGTGGTCAACGATGTCCGGTAGCAGACCGCCGGCGTCGATCGCAGTGCCCGCGGCCATTCGCGCCAGCGACGATGAACCGGCCTGCAGCGCCAGTGTCGCGATGTGATCGGCCTCCCGCTCGGCCTCCTCGCTACCGATGAGCGCCGACTCACCGCCCATCAACGCGGCAGGGTGCAGCTCGGAGGTGCGGCCCATGGTCACCATCGGGACCTCGGCGGCGCGACCGGTCAGCGGTGCGCTCTCGCCCTCCACCAGACCGGAGTACGAACCGGGGGAGCGACGCACTGTCTGGGCGGCATTGTTGATGAGGATGTCCAGCGGACCGGCGGCGGCCACCTCATCGGCCAACGCCACCACCTGGGCGGGGTCACGGAGGTCGACCCCCACCACGTGGACGCGGTCCGCCCAGTCGGCGTAATCGTCCATCTTCGCGAAACGCCGCACGGCATCCCGGGGGAAACGGGTGGTGATGGTGACGTCGGCACCGGCGCGCAGCAGCATCAGCGCGATATACATGCCGATCTTGGCGCGGCCACCGGTGAGCAGCGCGCGACGGCCTGTCAGGTTCATGTGTGGATCGCGGCGGGCCCTGTTGGCGGCCGCGCACCCGGGACACAGCTGGTGGTAGAAGGCGTCCACCCGGGTGAAGCGCTGCTTGCAGACGTAGCAGGCCATCGCGCGTCGCAGGTGTCCCGCGATCGCGCCCGGGGCCGTCGAGACGAGCCGGATGCCCGCCGTCTCGTCGTCGATCCGGGTGGGCGAGCCTGTCGCCGTGGCCTCGATGACCGCCTTGTCCGCCAGCTGCCGCTCGCGACGCACCTCGGCGCGGCGGGCCTTCTTGAGGAGCTTGAACATGCGCCCGACCGACCGTTGCACACGGATCGAGTCGGGATGATCAGCGTCGAGCGCCGCCGCCTGGTCGAGGACACGGAGGCAGGTCTCGAGGTCGTCAGGATCTATACCGGTCACCCGGACACGATAGGACGACGACGAGACCTGCCCCAACTGGGATCGCCCTGGCCTTATGAACCCGACTTCTCGGATATCGCCTGCGCGGCGGCCTCCAGGTCGTCCGCCATGGCGTTGGCCGCGGCGAAAGTGTAGATGGTGGAGCCGCGGACCGGGAACAGCATGCCGGCCTGCACCGCGGGGAGCTCCTTGAACGCGGGCTCGTCGAGCAGGGACTGGACGTCCGGGCTCACCGAACCGTCGTAGTTGATCTGGTAGAAGATCGCGCCCTGGTCGGCGAGAGACGGAATGTTCTCCCGCGTCAACGGGGCGACGTAGCGGTCGGGATCGTCCGTGAGCGCGCTGTTGTAGTCGAAACCGGCCGCCTCGAGCCGCTCGTACACCAGCGACTTGCTGGTGGACAACCAGATCTCGCCCTGGGTGACGTTGACCTGGGTCACCGGGACACCGGCGAGCGCGGCACCGTACTCGGTCTTGATCGCCGCCAGCCGCTCGTCCAGGGCGGCCTGCCCCTCGTCGAAC
>CAMNYG010000074.1 GCA_946570335.1 uncultured Dietzia sp.
CGAGGAGTCGCCCCCGTTCCATACCCGCCGATAGCGGGCCCGCCGACACCTCTGCAGCCGACGGCCCCCGCTCCTGGGCCCGAGTCTCCGGCGCCCGCCGCCCCGGCGGAGCCCGCGACCGAACCCGTCGCTCCCGCCCCCGCGTCACCTGACGCCGAGAGCGACACCCTGGCCCCCGTGCCGGGACAGCCCTTCTGATCGCCAGACCGTGAAAGGCCACTCGATGACCGATCGACGCACCCCGGGATCGGGCGGACGGGCACCCTCGGTGTCCTCGCGCGGTGCGCAGCCGGCAGTCGGACGGCAACCGAACCGGTCCGGACGCATTCGCACCACCGCCTCCACGGATCGTCGATTCACGTTCATGCGGACGATGTTCGCCATCATCATGGTGATCGCGCTGACCAAGCTGCTGTGGGTTCAGACGATCGGCGGCACCGAACTGGCGGCCCGCGCGGAGAGTCAACGGCAGGTCCACGAGGTGCTGCCCGCGACGCGCGGCTCGATCGTCGACATCAGCGGTGATCCGATCGCGTTCACCCGCGAGGCCCGCGACCTGTCCATCCAGCCGGCCGTTGAGAAGGCCAACGCCGAGGCGCGACGCGAACTCGACAGTTCCAAGCCGTCCTGGGACGAGTTGGCCGAAGAGATCGCCGACGAGTTCGTGAAGGTCCTCGGGGACTCCGTCGACGGCGACGAGATCAAGGCGAAGCTCTCCTCTGGCGGTGAGTTCACCTACCTCGTCCGTAACGTCGACGTGACCCAGGCCAACGCCATCACGAAGAAGTACCCGATGATCGGCGCCGAGCGTGTCGACATCCGTGAGTACCCCGGAGGTGCACTCGCCGCGAACGTCGTCGGTGCCACGACAAAGAGTGACGAGGGCAAGCTCATCGGTCTCCAGGGCATCGAGGCGTACTTCAACGACGTCCTCGATGGTGAGGACGGGCGTCAGACCTTCGACCGCGCGCAGGACAACACCGTCATCCCGGGGACGCTCCGCAACGTCACCGAACCGCGCGACGGCGACACCGTCAGGCTCACGCTTGACGCCGACCTGCAGTGGCACGTCCAGAAGACCATCCAGACCGCCAAGGACTCCTCGGGTGCGGAGACCGCCTCGGCTGTCGTGCTGGACGCCCGGACCGGTGAGGTCCGGGCGATGGCCAACGACAACACCTTCAACCCGGCTGTGGGGGTCGGGGCCGAGCTCGAGCGTGGTGCAGATCTCGGGAACCCGGCGATCACCTCGCCGTTCGAGCCCGGGTCGGTGCAGAAGATCATCACCGCCGCTGCGGCGATCGAAGCCGGACTCACAGACCCCGAGGAAGTTCATTCCGTCGACGGGAGTATCAGCATGGAGGGCGTGACGGTCTCCGACGCCTGGCAGCACGGCCCCACCCCGTATACGACCACCGGCATCTTCGGTAAGTCGTCGAACGTCGGCACTCTGATGCTCGCACAGCGGGTGGGGAAGGAGTCGTTCTCCGAGTATCTGGAGAAGTTCGGGCTCGGCCAGCGGTCAGGGATCGCCCTCGCCGGCGAATCCGAGGGTCTCGTTCCCGATCTGCAGAACTGGCAGGGAGGGACGTTCGCCAACCTTCCGATCGGCCAGGGCCTGTCCATGACCACTCTGCAAATGGCGGGGATCTATCAGACCATCGCCAATGACGGGGTGCGTGTCCCGCCGCGGATCGTCGCCGAGCAGATCGGACCCGACGGCACGCGAGTGGAGGCCGAACGGCCCGAGGGTGAACGAGTGGTGAGCGAGGAGACCGCCCGCACCGTCCGGGACATGTTCCGCTCCGTCGTCCAGTCCGGCCCCGGTGCGCAGGTCGGGACCGGTCCGCAGGCCGCGATCGCGGGCTATCAGATCAGTGGTAAGACCGGTACGGCCCAGCAGATCGACCCGTCCTGCTCGTGCTATTCCAACTCGCGTTACTGGATCACCTTCGCCGGAATCCTGCCGGCCGACGACCCCGAGTACGTGATCGCGGTCATGCTCGACGCGCCGCAGCAGGGCGTCCTCGGAGCCTCCGCGGCACCGGTGTTCCACGACATCGCCTCCTGGCTGATCAACAGGGACAACATCCCGCCGTCCGCCCCTGCGCGCGAACTGGTCCTGCAGGCGCAGTGACCGATGCCCGGCAGGGTAGCGTGTAGCGGGTTCAGGGGAGGTTGCGAGCAAGGAGAGGCAGGGCGAGAGCAGGCGATGATCACAGCCGCACAGTTGGCCGACGCGGTGCAGGCCGCGGTCCTCGGTGACAGGGCGGGCGCCGATGTCGACCTGGCCGGTGCCACCGTCCGTGCACAGGACTCGGGCCCCGGAACCCTCTTCGCAGCATTGCCCGGTGCACGGGTCCACGGGGCCTCGTTCGGGTCTACCGCCATCGAGGCGGGAGCGTCCGCGGTGCTCACGGACCCGGAGGGGATCGGGCTCATGGCCGCGGTCGCCGACCGGGTTCCCGTCCTCGTCCATCCGGATCCGCGCTCGGTGCTGGGGACCGCGTCCGCGCTCGTCACCGGTGACCCTTCCGCGGACCTCGATGTCGTGGGGATCACCGGCACCTCCGGAAAGACCACCACCTCCTACCTCGTCGAGGCTGCGCTGGAAGGGTGCGGCGCGATCGCCGGACTGATCGGCACCACGGGCAGTCGGATCGCCGGACGGCCCCTGCCGAGTCGACTGACAACCCCCGAGGCGCCGGAGTTCCAAGCACTTCTCGCCCGGATGCGTGAGGAGAACGCCCGGGCGGTCGCGGCCGAGATCTCGAGCCATGCTCTCCGGCTCGGTCGAGTCGATGGAACCCGGTTCGCGGTGGGGGCGTTCCTCAATCTCTCGCAGGATCACCTCGACTTCCATCCGGACATGGAGGACTACTTCCGGGCCAAGTGCCGGCTGTTCGACGCCGAGGCCGACCTCGGCTCATCCGTGCGACCCGCGGAGCGGGCGGTCGTCGTGGTGGACGACGAGTGGGGGCGGCGGCTGAGCGAGATGCGACCGGATGCGGCGACGGTGTCGGCCGAGCCGGGCGCGACGGCCGACTGGACGGCGGGGGAGTCCGTCACCACCGAGCAGGACACCCAGCGCTTCACCGTCCACGGCCCAGAGGGGTTCAGCGCCGAAGTCGAGTTGCCGATCCTGGGTCGGTTCAACGTGGCCAACGCGTTGGTGGCGCTCGCGATCGTCGATGCTCTCGGTGTCGACGTACACGCCGGGGCCGCAGGGTTGCTCCATGTCCGTGTGCCCGGACGGCTCGAGGCGGTGGTCCGGGGTCAGGATTTCCGTGTGCTGGTGGACTACGCGCACAAGCCCGGTGCGGTGGCCGCGGTCCTCAGGTCGGTCCGCGCGCAGGCCATCGGTCGGATCGCGGTGGTCCTCGGCGCCGGCGGTGACCGGGATTCGAGCAAACGAGCGCTCATGGGCGCGGCGGCGGCCGAGGTCGCCGATCTGGTCGTGGTGACCGACGACAACCCGCGAACCGAAGATCCGTCGTCGATCCGGGCCGCGGTCCGGGCGGGCGCGGAGTCGGCGGCGGGGGACCGTACGCAGGTTCTCGAGATCGGCGATCGTGGTGCCGCGATCGGCGCCGCGATCGACTGGGCGCGCACCGGCGACGTCGTGGTGATCGCGGGCAAGGGACACGAGACGGGCCAGGAGGTCCACGGAATCGTGCATCCCTTCGACGACAGGGCACGCGCAGCAGAAGAACTCATCAGACGTCTTGGAAGCACCGCCCGGAAGGGCGAGACGGAGGGCAGCTCGTCATGATCGACCTCACCCTCGGTGAGATCGCCGGGATAGTCGGCGGTCGATTGGTCGGAGGTGACCCGTCAACGGCCGTCACCGGTTCCGTCGAGTTCGACTCCCGCCGCGTGCAACCCGGTGGTCTCTTCCTCGCCCTGCCGGGTGAGCGGGTCGACGGTCACGACTTCGTCACCAGGTCCCTGGATGCGGGTGCGGCTGCGGCACTGGTGGCCCGCGAGGTCGAGGGGGCGACCGGCGCGCAGATCGTGGTGCCGCCGGTCGACCGGCGTGAGACCAAAGCGATGGCCCTGGCTGCTGACACCGACGGGTCGGGAGCGGCCGTCCTCGCGGCGCTCGGGTCTCTCGCCCGGGCCAGCGTCGACAGGCTGGTCGACGAGCACGGTCTGACGGTGGTCGGGGTGACCGGCTCGTCGGGTAAGACCAGCACCAAGGATCTGATCGGTGCAGTGCTGTCGGCGGCCGGCACGGTCGTGGCGCCTCCCGGATCGTTCAACAACGAGATAGGCCATCCCTGGACCGCGCTCCGCGCCGACGAGTCCACGGATTTCCTGGTGCTGGAGCTCAGCGCCCGTGCTCCCGGCAACATCACCGAGCTGGCGGCCGTCGCGCCGCCGCGCATCGGTGTGGTGCTGAACGTGGGTACCGCGCATCTGGGTGAGTTCGGTTCCCGCGACGTGATCGCCGCGACGAAGGGCGAGCTCGTCGAGGCCCTGCCGTCGGCCGCCGACGGAGGCGTCGCCGTGTTGAACGACGACGACGACCGGGTCGCGGCGATGGCCGGACGCACCTCGGCGGACGTGGTACGTGTCGGGCTCGGAGCCGCGGCGGACGTTCGAGGAGAGAGAATTTCCCTCGACGACGAGGCCCGGCCGTCCTTCCGTCTGATGACGCCGCGAGGGGAGGCCGATGTGGCCCTTCGAGTGCACGGCGAGCACCAGGTGGGCAATGCCCTTGCCGCCGCGGCGGTGGGTCTGGCCTGCGGAATGGACGTCGAACAGATCGCCATCGCGCTCGGGACGGCGGAGGCGGCCTCCGAGCGCCGGATGGACGTCCGTGTCACCGCGGACGGGGTCACGGTGATCAACGACTCCTACAACGCCAACCCCGATTCGATGCGGGCGGCGCTGAAGTCCCTGGCCGTGATGGCCCGGGCCGGCGGCGGCCAGCGTCGGACGTGGGCGGTCCTGGGCGAGATGGCCGAACTCGGGGACGACTCGGTGATCGAACATGATCTCGTGGGGCGGTTCCTCGTCCGACTGGACGTGTCGCAGTTGGTCGTGGTGGGCCACGGTCGCCCGCAACGGGCCCTGTTCCAGGGCGCGGTGCAGGAGGGCTCGTGGGGCTCGGAGGCGGAGCACGTGGGAGACGTCGCGGAAGCCCTCGCGATCCTCGACGAGCGCGTGGAGCCGGGCGACATAGTCCTGGTCAAGGCCTCGTCAGCCGTCGGATTGTGGAGCGTCGCGGAGCACCTGCTCGCGGCGCGTGGTGAGGAGAACCAGCAGTGACCCAGATCATGATCGCCGGCATCGTGGCGTTCGTCGTGAGCATCTTCCTCACCCCGGTGCTCATCATCTACTTCCGTCGCCACGGCTACGGTCAGGAGATCCGGCTCGAGGGACCGCAGTCCCACATGAGCAAGCGCGGGACCCCGAACATGGGTGGTCTCGCGATCCTCGCGGCGGTCTGGCTCGGATATATCGCCGCGGGCATCGTCGGCCAGGTCACCGTGGGTGGCGGGGGGTTCACCGCCTCCGGTCTGCTCATCCTGGGGCTGGCCACCGCGCTCGCGGTGGTGGGGATGATCGACGACGGACTCAAAGTCTTTAAGCGCCAGAACAAGGGCCTGGGCATCCTGTCCAAGACGGTCGGTCAGGTGGTGGCCGCGCTCGCGTTCGGCGTCCTGGTACTGCAGTTCCGCAATGCGGACGGCCTGACACCGGCCAGTCAGTCGCTCAGCTACGTGCGGGATTTCGTGGCGGTGACGTTCCCGGTCGTCGTCTTTCTCATCTTCATCGTGATCCTGGTCTACGGCTGGTCCAACGCGGTCAATTTCACCGACGGCCTGGACGGGCTCGCGTCGGGGTCGATGGCGATGGTCATGGGCACCTATGTGGTGTTCAGTTTCTGGCAGTTCCGCTACTCGTGCTTCTCCACCGCTCAGGGTGTGGACCTGTCGGGCTGCTACCAGGTGCGTGATCCGCTCGACATCGCCGTGGTGTGTTCGGCGGCGCTGGGTGCGTGTCTGGGCTTCCTGTGGTGGAACGCCGCGCCGGCCAAGATCTTCATGGGGGACACCGGTTCGATGTTCCTCGGCGGTATCGTCGCCGGCGTCTCGGTGGTCTCGCGCACCGAGCTGCTGATGGTCGTCGTGGGTGCGGTCTTCGTCATCGAGTTCGTCTCGGTGCTCATTCAGGTACTGGCGTTCCGTACGACAGGCCGCAGGCCGTTCCGGATGACACCCATCCACCATCACTTCGAGAACGGGGGCTGGGCCGAGACCACTGTCACCATCCGGTTCTGGCTCCTGGTGGCGATCTCGTGTGGCCTGGCGATCGCGCTGTTCTACGGCGACTGGCTCGCGGCGTCGGCGTGAGGGACGTCGAGCCGGAGAACGGTGGGGTGACGAGGGAGATGACCGAGATCGATGTGCGTGCGCTGTCCGGCGCGCGGGTTCTGGTGCTGGGTGCCGGTGTGTCCGGCCCGGGTGCGGTGCGGATCCTCGACGCTCTCGGGGCGGAGCCGGTGGTCGCGGATTCCCGGCCGGAGGCGATCGAGCACCTGCGCGGGTCGCTGCCCGCGGGCGTGACGTGTGCGGGGGTCGACCTCGACCGCGCCGCCGAACTGCTCGCCGCCGAGCGGGACGG
>CAMNYG010000075.1 GCA_946570335.1 uncultured Dietzia sp.
TCACCGCCGACGTCCACGCGGACCTCGGCCGGCTGTCCGTCCTCGCGGGCCTGGTGCGTGGCGGCGAGTGGACCGGGGCGACGGGCCAGCCCATCACGGATGTGATCAACATCGGGATCGGCGGATCCGACCTCGGCCCGGCCATGGCCGCTCGCGCTCTACGCCATTACTGCGACGGCCCGAAGGCGCATTTCGTCTCCAACGTCGACCCGGCAGACCTGAACTCCGTGCTCGCCGGACTGGACCCGGCCACGACCCTCGTCGTCGTCGTCTCCAAGACCTTCACCACCCTCGAAACAATGACCAATGCCGCGGCGGCCAGGACCTGGATCGTCGAGGCCTTGGGCGAGGCCGGCGTGCCCCGCCACTTCGTGGCGGTCTCCGCCGACCCGGGCCGCGCGGCGGAGTTCGGTATCCCCGCCGCGAACGTCTTCGGGTTCTGGGACTGGGTGGGGGGACGCTTCTCCGTGGGCTCGGCGGTGGGGCTGAGCCTCATGCTCGCGATCGGCGCCGAGCGGTTCCGCGAGTTCCTCGCCGGCATGCGCGCGGTCGACGAGCACTTCCTCACCGCACCCGCGCGCGACAATGCGCCGATCCTCCTCGGGCTCCTCGGGGTCTGGTACGCCAGCTTCCTCGAGGCCGACTCCCGCGCCGTCCTGCCCTACTCCCACGACCTCGCGCGCCTGCCCGCCTACCTGCAGCAACTGTCCATGGAATCCAACGGCAAGTCCGTGCACAACAGCGGCAGTCCGGTGATGGTGGGCACCGGCGAGATCATCTGGGGCGAGCCCGGCACCAACGGTCAGCACGCCTTCCACCAGCTGCTCCACCAAGGCACGCGGCTGGTGCCGGTCGACTTCATCGGGTTCGCCGAGGCCACCGACGACCTGCCCTCGCTCGATGGGCGCGGCACCATGCACGACGTGTTGCTCGCCAACATGCTCGCCCAGGCCAAGGTCATGGCATTCGGCCGCTCCGCCGAGGAGCTGGTGCGCGATGGCACGCCGGAGCGGCTCGTGGGGCACAAGACCATGCCCGGCGACCAGCCGTCCACCACGATCGTCGCCCCGCGCCTGACCCCCTCCACGCTGGGTCAACTCATCGCGCTGTACGAGCACCAGGTGTTCGTCCAGGGCGTCCTGTGGGACATCAACTCGTTCGACCAGTGGGGCGTCGAACTCGGCAAGGCGCAGGCGCTCGAGCTGGCTGGAGCAATCACCGACGTCGAGCCTCGTCCCACCGGCGACACCTCCACCGACGGCCTCGTCGCCGCGCTGCGGCGCGCCCGCACCAGACACTGACACCCCGACGACTCCCGCAAAGGACACACATGGCCGACTCCACTGCCCGCGCCCAGATCGGCGTCACCGGACTCGCGGTGATGGGATCCAACATCGCGCGCAACTTCGCGCGCCACGGTCACACGGTGGCCGTCCACAACCGGTCGCGCGCCAAGACCGACGCCCTGATCGCCGACCACGGCCACGAGGGCGACTTCCTCCCCGCCGAGACCACCGCCGAGTTCGTCGCCTCGCTCGAGGTGCCGCGCCGCGTCCTGGTGATGGTCCAGGCCGGGCCCGCCACCGACGCGGTGATCGCCGACCTGGCCGATCACATGGAGCCCGGCGACATCATCATCGACGGCGGCAACTCCCTCTACACCGACACCATCCGCCGCGAGGCCGAGATCCGCGCCCGCGGCCTCCACTTCGTCGGCGCTGGCATTTCCGGAGGTGAGGAGGGCGCACTCAACGGGCCGTCGATCATGCCCGGCGGGCCCGCCGAATCGTACGAGCACCTCGGGCCGCTGCTCGAGTCGATCTCCGCGCAAGTCGACGGCGAGCCGTGCTGCACCCACATCGGCCCGGACGGCTCCGGACACTTCGTGAAGATGGTGCACAACGGTATTGAGTACGCCGACATGCAGCTCATCGGCGAGGCGTTCGACCTCATGCGCACCGCCCTGGACATGCCGGTCGCCGAGATCGCCGATGTGTTCCGGCAGTGGAACACCGGCGACCTCGAGAGCTACCTGGTGGAAATCACCGCCGAGGTTCTCAGCCAGGTCGACGCCCACACCGGCAAGCCCCTCGTCGACGTGATCGTCGATTCCGCCGGGCAGAAGGGCACCGGCCGCTGGACCGTGAAATCCGCTCTCGACCTGGGTGTGCCCACCACCGGCATCGCCGAGGCCGTCTTCGCCCGGGCCCTGTCCAGCGCGACCGCACAGCGTGAGCGCTCCCGCGGGCTGGGTTCAGGGCAACTCGCCGCCGCCCCCACCGACAAGGTGGAGTTCGTGGACGCGATCAACCAGGCGCTGTACGCATCAAAGGTCGTCGCCTACGCGCAGGGTTTCGACCAGATCCTCGCTGGCAGCCAGGAGTACGACTGGAACGTCAAGCCCGGCGACCTCGCCACGATCTGGCGGGGCGGCTGCATCATCCGGGCCACCTTCCTCGACCGGATCCGGGAGGCCTACGCCGCCGACCCGCAGCTGCCGAGCCTGCTGCTGGCGCCCTACTTCCGTGAGGCCGTGGAGAACGCCGTCGACGCCTGGCGGCGCGTGGTGTCCACGGCGACGCTCATAGGCATCCCGGTGCCCGCGTTCGCCTCGTCCCTGTCGTACTACGACGCGTTGCGCGCCGAGCGGCTCCCCGCCGCCCTGACACAGGGGCTGCGCGATTACTTCGGCGCCCACACCTACAAGCGCGTCGACGCCGAGGGCAGTTTCCACACGCTCTGGAGCGGTGACCGCAGCGAGCAGCGGGTCTGACAAACGCCAAGCGGGTTCCGCACACCCCTTCTCGGGCGATGTGTGCGGAACCCGCTTCGCGATGAACTTCGGCCAGGCCAGGCCGACCCAGCCAGGCCAGCCCAGCCAGACAGGCCCGCCCAGCCAGCCGACCAGGCCAGCCCCCTACTTCTCCAGGGCGTTGACCACGTCGAGCTCGCCCTCGGCGTGCGAGGAGCGGATGCGCTTCTTGTCGAGCTTGCCCACCGAGGTCTTGGGGATCTCGTCGACAAAGGCGAAGCGCTCGGGCACCTGCCACTTGGCCATCCGCTCGGCGAGGTGGGCGCGCAGGTCCTCGACGTCCGGATCCGCCAGCCCCTCCTTCACGACGATCGTGGCCAGCGGGCGCTCGTCCCACTTGGGGTCGGGCACGCCGATCACGGCCGCCTCGGCGACGGACGGGTGCTCGAGCAGGTAGTTCTCCACCTCGACCGACGAGATCCACTCGCCGCCGGACTTGATGATGTCCTTGGCGCGATCGGTGAGCTGCAGGAACGCCTCGGGCTTGATGAAGCCCACGTCGCCGGTGCGCAACCAGCCGTCGTCGAACGAGTCGGACGCGTCGACCTTGTAGTAGCTGCCGGTGATCCACGGGCCGCGGACCTGGAGCTCACCCACGGACTCGCCGTCCCAGGGCAGCGCCTCACCCGCATCGTCGACGATCCGGGCCTTGACGCCGGCCAGCAGGCGGCCCTGGGTCTGCCGTAGCTCGAACTGCTTGTCCTCGGGCAGGTCGGCCTTGGGACGGGACAGGGTGCCGATGGGCGAGGTCTCGGTCATGCCCCAGGCATGGGTGATGTTGATCCCGTACTTGTCGCGGAACTTGCGGATCAGCTCGGGCGGGCAGGAGCTGCCGCCCACCACGACGGAGCGGAAGCTCGACATGTCGATCGGGTGCTCCACCGAGTAGGCGTCGACGGCCTGCCAGATGGTCGGAACGGCTGCGGCCAGGGTCGGCTTCTCGGCGTGGATCATCGCGGCCAGCGGTTCGGGCTGTAGGAAGCGCTCGGGCATGAGCAGCGAGGCGCCCACCAGGAACGCGGCGTACGGCAGCCCCCACGACATGGCGTGGAACATCGGCACGATCGCCAGCACGTTGTCGTCCAGCGAGATGTCCATGCCGTCGGACATGCAGACCTGCATGGAGTGCAGGTAGATCGAGCGGTGCGAGTAGACGACGCCCTTCGGGTCGCCGGTGGTGCCGGAGGTGTAACACATCGCGGCGCCGTCGTTCTCGTCCACGACGGGCCAGTCGAACTCGGCCGGCTGTGCGGCCAGCAGCTCCTCGTAGTCATGCACCTGAACGCCCTCGGGCACCTCGATCGAGCCGGCTGCGCCGCCGGTGACGATCACGTGCTCGACCGTGGAGAACCTCGGCAACAGCGGCTGCAGCAGCGGGACCAGGGTGGGGTCGACAATGATGACCTTGTCCTCAGCATGGTTGACCACGAACTCGAGCTGGTCCGGGAACAGTCGGATGTTGAGCGGATGCAGAACCGCCCCCATCGACGGCACCGCGAGGTAGGCCTCCAGGTGCTCGGAGTTGTTCCACTGGAACGTCGCCACCCGCTGGTCGCCGTCGATCCCCAGCGAACGCAGGGCGTTGGCCAGCTGCGCGGCCCGCGCGCCGATCTCGCCGAAGTTCACCCTGCGCGGGCCGGAATCGGTCCAGGTGGTCACGACGGCGTCCTTGTGGACGGTGGCGCCGAACTGCAGGATCGTGCTGATGTTCAGCTGCTCCGGCTGCATGGTGCTGCGCATTCGGGGGGCTCCTCACTCAGGGGGTCAGGGCTGGATGGTCCGGACGGTGATGCCCGGACCCAGGGGGGTGTTCCACGAGGCGCTGACTGCGACGCCCCCGAGAGGGTGGCGCAGGTCACGACCTGCGTACGAGCGTACCCTCCGCCAGAGGCGCCCCTGTGAGAAGTGGTCACATAGCGGCGGGATCGACCACCGGATTCCGCGTGATCGCGGCCTCACGCGTCGAGGGAGTCGAAGACCTCCTGCACCGTCTTCATGGCCGACAGCGCGGCCGGGGCGCCACAGTATCCGGAGGCGTGGATCACGGCCTCGGTGATCTCCTCGCGGGTCAGCCCGTTGGTGAGCCCGCCGCGCACGTGCCCGGCCAGTTCCGCGTTGGCCCGCAGCGCCACGAGCATCCCGATGTTAAGCAGGCTGCGGTCCCGCCGCCCCAGCCCGGGCCGGTTCCAGATGTTGCCCCAGACGTTCTCGGTCACCACGTACTGGATCGCCTCCGACGCCGTCCCGCCCGCTCGGCTCATGGCCCGGTCGACGAACTCGTCGCTCATCACCTCACGCCGTGTGGCGAAACCCTGCTCGCGCAGGTCGGAGGCCGAAGGGCCGGCGTCCGCGGGCTGCTCGTCGGGGGAATCCGATGATGCGGTCGTTGTCGTCGTCATTTTCTCGAGCCTTTCGTCCCGGGGCGGCGTCACCGCCCACCTCGTCCGGCATTCTCCCCGCCCGGCCGGCATTCTCCCCGCCCGGCCGCAAGCGTGTCCCTCCGGGCGTCCGTTGTGGTGGCACCACCGCGAGAATCGGCCCGATTTCTCACGGTGGTGGCGTCAAGCTTCGCGGTGGTGTCGGCGGAACAGCGGTGGGTGGCGGCGATACGGAACGGGAAGGGTGGCCGGGGGCCGGGTGGGATACGCTCGACACGCTCGGGCATCCGCTCCGGGCGTCCGCGGCGCGCGGCGGAAGTCGGTTGGAATCCGACGCTGTCGACGCAACTGTGATCCCGCCGGAGAGCGGGCAAGCCAGGTCGGCCGCTGCCCCGGTAGCCGAACGAACTGACCCCGGACGAAGGCCGGTTGCGGGCAGCGGCCCTCCCGCCGCGGCCCGAGCTGCTTTCGTCCTCCGAGAACCGGAGGATGCCATGCACACCTCACGAGCCCGCGCTCTGCTGGCCGCGCCCCTCGCAGCCTTGGTACTCCTGGCCACGGCCTGCGGCACCGGCGAGACCGATCCCGAGGCCACCGATCAGGCCGCGTCCCCGACCGCGGGTGAACCGCAGTCCATCGTCTCCCTGGCCCCCGCGACTACCGAGATCCTCTACGCCGTGGGTGCGGGCGATCAGGTCGTGGCCGTGGACGAGCGCTCGGACTTCCCCGAGGACGCGCCGGTCACCGAACTGTCCGGCTACACGCCCAACCTCGAGGCGATCCTCGGCTACGACCCGGACCTGGTGGTGCTGTCCGACGACAACGGCGGCATCGTGGACGGCCTCGAGCGCGCGGGCGTCGAGGTGCTGCTGCTGCCCGCCGCGCAGACGCTGGACGACACCTACTCTCAGATCGAGCAGGTCGGCGCCACGACCGGCCGCGTCGGTGAGGCGGCCGAGGTGGTCTCGCGGATGCAGGTGGAGATCTCCGAGATCGTGGCATCGGTGCCCGAGCGCGAGACGCCGCTGACCTACTTCCACGAGCTCGACGACACCTTGTACACCGTCACCGACGACACCTACATCGGCGAGATCTACTCAATGCTCGGCATGACCTCGATCGCCACCGGCAGCGACCCGTACCCTCAGCTGTCCGAGGAGCTCATCCTCGAGGCCGACCCGGACCTGGTGCTGCTCGCCGACGGCCAGTGCTGCGGTATGACGCCTCAGATCGTGGCGCAGCGGCCGGGCTGGGACCAGATGACCGCCGTGCGTGAGGATCACGTCTACGTGGTGGACGAGGACCTGGCCAGCCGCTGGGGACCGCGCATCGTGGACTTCATGCGCGAGGTCGCCGCGATCGTCACGGCCATCCCCGCGTCGAGCCCGGCGCCCCAGCCGGCACCGTGACCCGGTCGTCGTCCCGCCACGCCCTGGTGCTG
>CAMNYG010000076.1 GCA_946570335.1 uncultured Dietzia sp.
CACCTCCGAGATCGGCGACCGGATCGTGGCGGCGCTGAGCTCGTAGCTCCGACCCGGCCCGGCGACGCGACCGGCCCGGAGCCCCTGGCCCGCGGGTGTGATTCACGTGAATCGGATCACTCCGCGGGCCTTCGGCGTTCACAGTGGGAGATATGGATGTCGAACTCGTCGAGGTGCGGGATTTCCTCGCCCGGTGTGCGCCGTTCGATGACCTGCCCACGTCGGTGCTCGACCGCCTGCCCGCCAGGCTGACCCAGCGGTACCACCGCCGCGGCAGCGTGATCGTCGACGCGGGGCAGCCCAACGACATCCTGCACATCATCCGTACCGGGGCCGTGGAAATCTGCGACCCGGAGGGCACCCTGCTCGACACCCGCGACGAGGGCGACTGCTTCGGCTACTCGACACTCGTTCACGGGGGTCCCTCCCGGTATCGGATGGACGCCGTTGCGGACACCCTGTTGCTCGAGATGCCGGGTGAGATGTTCGATGAGCTGGCCGCGGAGTTCCCGGCCGTCCGGGATTTCTTCGGTGAGCGGAGTGACCGGATCCGGGAAGACCTCGCCTCCGCCCGCGTCGCGGCGGCCGGCGGTGACGCCCTGGGGACCCCGGTCGGGGAGCTGTTGACGCGGGATGCGGTCACGACCGGGCCGGACACGAGCATCCGTGATGCGGCCAGGATCATGACCGAGCGCCGGGTCTCGGCACTGCTGGTGGTCGAGGACGGCGCGGTGAGCGGAATCTTCACTGATCGCGACCTCCGCTCGAAAGTCGTGGCCGCGGCCGCTGACCCCGCCGCCGCGGTGTCGACGATCATGACCCCCGACCCCGTGTCCGTGGACGTCCGCACCCGGGCGTTCGACGCGACTCTGCTGCAGATCGACCGGGGTGTGCACCACCTCCCGGTCTGCGATGACGGGGTCCCGGTGGGCATGGTCACCACGGGGGACCTGCTCCGGCTGGCGCAGGCCGACCCGGTGTACCTGGCGGCGCGGATCTCCCGGGCACCGGACACCGAGACGGTCGCCGTGCTGTCCCGCCGCCTGCCCGAGATCGTGGGCGAGTTCGTCCGCCGCGGCACCGCCCCCCAGGACATCGGTCGTGTGATCACCGCCACCGCGGACGCGGCCACCCGCAGGCTTCTCGTCCTCGTCGAGGAGGACCTGGGGCCGCCACCGGTCCCGTACTGCTGGGTGGGGCTCGGATCGCAGGCCCGAGGTGAGATGGGGGTGGCGAGTGATCAGGACAATGCGCTCGTACTCGCCGACGACGCGGCGACCGTCCCCCGTGGGGACGCGTATTTCGCCGAGTTGGCCGACCGCGTGTGCGGGGGACTGGATCGTGCTGGTTTCCCGTTGTGCCCGGGAGAGGTGATGGCCTCCAATCCCGCGTGGCGGCGCACCACGTCCGAGTGGATGCGCCGGGTGGCGGACTGGATAGGTGCTCCCGAGCCGGAGACGATGGTGCACGCCCAGGTGTTCTTCGACATCCGGGCGGTACACGGCGACCCGGCCCTCCTGGCGCCGATTCGCCGTGACATGCTCGCCCGCGCCCGCGCGAACGCCCGTTTCCTGGCTCACCTGGCCCGGATAGCGTGCGAATGGCAGCCGCCACTGGGATTCTTCCGTGGGCTGGTGGTGGCCCGCCGCGGTGAGTACCGGAACACGCTGGAGATCAAGGCCGGCGGGATCGCGCCGGTGGTGCAGATCGCGCGGTTGCACGCGCTGGCGGCCGGGGCTGATGAGGTGGCCACCCTGGACCGGCTCGACGCCGCGGCCGTGGCCGGGGTGGTGCTGAGAGGCGACGCCGAGAACCTCTCCGAGGCATTTCGCTTCCTGCGAGGACTCGCGTATCGACATCACGCCCGGCAGATCTCGGAGGGGCGCGAGCAGGACAACAACGTGGATCCGTCGACGCTGAGCACCAAGGATCGTCACCGTCTGCGTGCGGCGTTCCGGATCATCGCCGGCGCCCAGGACGCACTGGCGCTGAGGTACCGGGTCGGGCAGATGTGATGGCTGACTGGTGGCGGGGTGGAGCCCGGGCTCGGCGTCGAGCCGCGGCCAAGCTGCCGCCCGGTGGCGTGCGCAGCTACCTCGAGACGGCGCCGCCGGGCTGCTCCACGCCCGTGGATCAGCTGCCGTTGCTCGCCGTGGATGTGGAGACCACCGGGTTGGATCCGCGGCGCGACAGGGTGCTCGCGGTGGGGTACGTGCCTGTCGACGGTGACCGGATCGTGCTGGGAGGGGCCGGGTCGGTGGTGGTGCGCTCAGGGGTGGATGAGGTCGACGACGGCGTCGGACAGAGTGCCACGGTGCACGGGATCACGGACGACGACGTGGCCGAGGGAGTCTCGGTGGAGCAGACGCTGGACCTGCTTTTCGACGCACTGGCCGGCAGGGTGTTGCTCGCCCACTACAGCCGGATCGAGGTCGATTTTCTCGGGGCGCTGTGTCGGCGCAGGTACGGGGTGCGTCCCCCGCTGACTGCCGTCGACACTCTCGGACTGCAGCGGAGGCTGACGGGGCGCGCGATCGATATGGATTTCACGGCGGACCTTCATCCGGAGGACCTCCGTTTGTGGGGGGCGCGGACGAGGTACGGACTACCGCGGTATCGGGCTCATGACGCGCTCGTCGACGCGGTGGCCTGCGCCGAGCTGTATCTCGCGCAGCTGCCCGAGCTCCGGCAGCGTGGGGCGCGCACGCTCCGTGATCTCCACACGGCCTAGGATCGCGGTATGCGTCTCGCCCGTATCGCCCATCCGCAGGGATTCGCCTTCGTCGAGGTCCGTGGGGATGTCTCGGACCCGTCCTCGCTGACGTGCGCGGAAATCTCCGAGCACCCCTTCGGCACCCCTGAGTTCACCGGTCGCGAATGGCCGCTCTCCGACGTCCGCCTGCTGGCGCCGATCCTGGCATCCAAAGTGGTGTGCGTCGGCAAGAACTACGCCGAACACGCGGCCGAGATGGGGTCAGAGGCGCCGGCCGAGCCGTTGATCTTCCTCAAGCCGAACACGTCGGTGATCGGGCCGGAGGCGGCGATCGCGTATCCGCCGAGCTCGGAGCGGGTGGATTACGAGGGCGAGCTCGCGGTGGTGATCGGTCAGCCGTGCCGCGATGTCTCCGCGGTGCGTGCCCACGAGGTGGTTCTGGGCTACACCTGTGCGAACGATGTGACGGCCCGGGATCAGCAGCAGTCGGACGGGCAGTGGACGCGGGGCAAGGGGTACGACACGTTCTGCCCTCTCGGCCCGTGGATCGTCACCGATCTCGACCCCAACGGGCTCGACGTGCGCACGACGCTCATTCATGAGAACGGCAGCTCCGAGCTGCGTCAGGACGGCAACACCTCGCAGTTCATGCACACCGTCGGCGAGATCATCGAGTACGTCAGCAAGGTCATGACCTTGCTGCCCGGTGATGTGTTGCTCACCGGCACCCCCGCCGGTGTCGGCCCGATGCTTCCGGGTGACCGTGTGACGGTCGAGATCGAGGGGATCGGCTCGCTCAGCAACCCGGTGGTCGACAGATAGTCACCTCCGGCCTTCCGGCGGCTCACCTGGCGTTGAACGCCTTGAGGACCGTCCGGAGCTTGGCCGCGGTCTCGGCCACCTCGTCGTCGGGATCGGAGTCGGACACCAGGCCGCCTCCCGCCCATGCGAGGGCTCCGGTCCGCTCGGCGTCGATCTCGGCGCAGCGGATCGAGACCATCCAGTCGCCGTCCCCATCGGCATCGGCCCATCCCACGGCCCCGGCGTAGAAGCCACGTGGGCCCTCGATCCCGGCGATGAGCCTTCTGGCCTCGTCGGTGGGGGTGCCGCAGATGGCCGGGGTGGGGTGCACGGCGAGCGCGAGATCGAGCGCCGTCGTGCGCGGGTCGGAGATCCGGCCGCGGATGTGGGTGCCCAGGTGCCACATCTCGCGTGTGGAGGTCAGGGAGGGGTGTTCGGGGATCTCGAGGTCCTCGCAGAGCGGCTCCAGCGCTGCGGCGATCGAATCCACGACGAACGCGTGCTCGAACGCATCCTTGCCGGACTCGCGTAGGGCGCGCGCCGACGCCTGGTCGGTGGCGGGATCGGCGTCACGTGGTGCAGACCCGGCCAGGGGATGGCACTCGACGATGTCCCCACGGCGGCGTACGAGCAGCTCGGGGCTCGAGCCCACCAGAACCCGCCCGGTGTACCGGCCGCCCGCGGGGGAGAGGTCCACGAGGAATCCGTCGGCGGACGGGCTGGAGTCGATGAGTGTGGCGCACACCGCGTGGGGGTCGATCGGTTCGTCGGCGACCAGCCTGACGGCGCGGGCCAACACGACCTTGCCCACCCCTCCTGCTCTGATGCCCCTGACCGCGGTGGTGACCCGTGCGCGGTGCTCGTCCGGGGACGGGATCTCCTCGACGACGCGGGCGGTGGTCCGGATACCGCGGAAGTAGGCGGGAGGTTCGAGCGGACCGTCCGTGCGGACGACCAGCTCGGGCTCCACGAGGGCCGCGGGGGCGTCGGGTTCGAACCCGACAGCCCCCACGACCAGCTCGCATTCGCCTGCACGCAGTGCAAGGGCCGCGTCAGCGGGGGCGGTGAACGCGCGGGCAGCGCCCTGCGTGCGGACCGATCCGGTGGGTCGGGAGAGCAGGAAATCCGGGGCGGTGACCGGTCGGCGAACGTCGGGGCGGTTCCCTGACGCCACGGCTCGCCTCCCTCGATTCGGACATCTCGTGGTGCCACGCTGCGCCGGCTCTCACGAGTACCCGGTCGATCCTAGGCCGGTCCTCGACCGGGGTGTGAGCCGGGATCTCATTAGGATGGTCGGCATGACCGCCTCGAACGTTCGCGTCCGCTTCTGCCCCTCTCCGACCGGTACCCCCCACGTGGGACTCGTCCGCACAGCCCTGTTCAACTGGGCTCACGCCCGGCACACGGGCGGCACATTCGTGTTCCGCATCGAGGACACCGACGCCGCGCGTGACTCGGAGGAGTCATACCAGTCACTCCTCGACGCGCTGCGGTGGCTCGGGCTGGACTGGGACGAGGGGCCCGAGGTGGGCGGACCGTACGCGCCGTACCGCCAGTCCGAGCGGCGTGACCTCCACCTGGATGTCGTCCGCAGGCTCCTCGAGGCCGGAGAGGCCTACGAGTCTTTCTCCACGGCGGAGGAGGTCGAGGCCCGCCACAAGGCCGCCGGACGCGACCCCAAGCTCGGATATGACGGATTCGACCGGGACCTCACCGAGGAACAGAAGCAGGCCTTCCGCGACGAAGGCCGCGGCGCGGTGATCCGCCTGCGGATGCCGGACGAGGACATCTCCTGGGACGACCTCGTCCGCGGCGAGACCGTCTTCAAGGCCGGCACCGTCCCGGACTTCGCCCTGACCCGCGCTAACGGGATTCCGCTCTACACACTCGTCAACCCGGTGGACGACGCGCTGATGAAGATCACGCACGTGCTCCGCGGCGAGGACCTGCTCAGCTCCACCCCTCGTCAAATCGCCTTGTACCGCGCGCTGCAGCGGATCGGTGTCGCCGACGCGGTCCCGGAGTTCGGACATCTGCCGTTCGTGATGGGCGAGGGCAACAAGAAGATGTCCAAGCGCGATCCGCAGTCGGACCTGTTCCTGCACCGGGAGCGTGGCATGCTCCCCGAGGGGCTGCTCAACTACCTGGCGCTGCTCGGCTGGGGACTCTCGGATGACCGGGACGTGTTCTCGCTCCGGGAGATGGTCGAGGCGTTCGACGTCCGTCAGGTCAACGCCAACCCGGCGAGGTTCGACCAGAAGAAGGCCGATGCGATCAACGCGGAGCACATTCGGCAGTTGCCGGCCGGGGAGTTCGCCCGCCGGCTGCGTGAGTATCTGCTGGCCCACCCCGCCGAGGATGGTCTGACCTTCCCGGAGAGCCTGGACGGGGAGCGCTGGACGACGGTGGCCGAGCTGCTCCAGACCCGCATCGTGGTGTTGTCCGACGCCTGGAACCTCATCCGGTTCCTCGTGGTGGACGAGGCGGATTTCACCGTCGACCCGAAGTCGGCGTCGAAGAACCTCAAGGCCGAGGCCCGCGAGGTCGTGGACGCGGCTGTGGCGGCATTGGAGGGACTCGGGGAGTGGACCACGCCGGCGATCGAGGCCGCGCTGTCCGGCGCGTTGGTGGAGGGCCTGGGCATCAAGCCACGTAAGGCCTATGGTCCGGTGCGCGTGGCGGTGACCGGTTCGCACATCTCGCCGCCGCTTTTCGAGTCGCTCGAACTGCTCGGTCGTGAGGCCACGATCGCGCGATTGAAGGCTGCGCCGATCGCGGATTGACCAGGCGATTTGCTATTCACTCTCGAAGTTCTGTAATCTCTTCGAGGCTGCCGAAGAGCGGCGAAGAAGTGAATAACAGTGGCCTATGGTGTAATTGGCAACACAGCTGATTCTGGTTCAGTCGTTCTAGGTTCGAGTCCTGGTAGGCCAGCTGAGCGCTCTGCGGAGCGTTCACGCGTGCGGGTCCCTCGCGGGTCCCGTGTTCTGGCCCCCGTCGTCTAGCGGCCTAGGACGCCGCCCTCTCACGGCGGTAGCGTGGGTTCGAATCCCATCGGGGG
>CAMNYG010000077.1 GCA_946570335.1 uncultured Dietzia sp.
GTTCCTCGGCGACGTCCGGCACAACCCGTTTGGCCGCGTCGGTGGGGGTGGCGGCGCGCAGGTCGGCCACCAGGTCGGACAGCGGAGAGTCCGGCTCGTGACCGATCGCGCTGACCACCGGTGTCCGGCACCGTGAAATGGCGCGGATCAGCGCCTCGTCGGAGAAGGGCAGGAGATCCTCGACGGAACCGCCGCCGCGGGCGAGGATGATGACGTCGACGACGGGGTCGGCATCCAGCTCGGCCAGCGCATCGAGGATCTGGGGCACGGCGGAGACACCCTGGACCGCGGTGTTGCGCACGGAGAATCGGACGTCGGGCCAGCGGCCCCGCGCCACCTCCACCACATCGCGCTCGGCGGCACTCGCGCGGCCGGTGATCAGACCGACACAGTTCGGCAGGAACGGCAGCGTGCGCTTGAGCCGCGGATCGAACAGCCCCTCGGACGCGAGCGCCTGCTTGAGGCGCTCGATCCGGGCCAGCAACTCACCCACGCCCACCGGGCGGATCTCCGACACCTGCAGCGAGAACGAGCCGCGACCGGTGTAGAAGCGCGGTGTACCCTGCACGATGACCCGACTTCCCTCGGTGACCGGCACCGGAGACTGCGAGATGAGCTTCGGCGGACACGTCAGCGTCAGCGAGTTGTCGACGGACGGATCACGCAGGGTGAGGAACGCGGTGCGGGTCCCCGGTCGCAGGCTCAGCTGGGTGATCTGCCCCTCGACCCAGACCGTGCCGAGCCGATGGATCCATGCGGCGATCTGGTCCGAGACCACTCGTACGGGCCACGGCTGTTCCGGACTGCTCTTGGCCGCGGGGGAGGAGCGGCTCACGAGTCGCGGGGTGTGACGCGGCCGGTCGGGACGTCCGGGCCTCCACCTGACTCCCCGACGGGCCCGGAGCCGTCGGGGTCAAGGTCCTCGTCGAACGTCGCCCACTCGGACTGATCGGACTCGGCCGGGAACACCGTGGCCAGCACCGTGTCCCCCTTGACCGCGAGCTCGGTGAGTGTCTGACCTGCATGTAAGTAGGCCTGCAACACGCTTCCGGCGAGCTTGACCGGGAGACCGGGCAGAGCCGCAGCGGCCCCCGCCGCGCGACCGGGCAACGCCACGGCACCCTCCACCGCGGTGGCGGCGAGGCCGATCGAGGCTCGGGTGAGGAACAGGGGTCGGAGCATGCGAACCTTCCTGACCGGGGGCGTCCGGGCGACGAGATGGTCGAAATCCACTATGAACCGTACCCTGGGGGCATGACCGAGCAGACCGACATGATCGCCGAACCGGCAACCAAGCGAGTTCTTCTCGCCGAACCGCGCGGCTACTGTGCCGGAGTCGACCGGGCCGTCGAGACCGTCGAGAAGGCCCTGGAGAAGCACGGCGCCCCGCTGTACATGCGCAAGGAAATCGTACACAACAAGTACGTGGTGGAATCCTTCACCAAGCGGGGCGTGATCTTCGTCGACGAGACCGACGAGGTCCCGCACGGGGCCAACCTCGTGTTCTCCGCGCACGGCGTCTCGCCCGCGGTGCGCGAGAGCGCCAAGAGCATGGAACTCCGCACCTTCGATGCCACCTGCCCGCTGGTGACCAAGGTGCACACCGAGGTCAAGCGGTTCGCCCGCGAGGGCTACCAGATCCTCCTGGTCGGTCACGAGGGCCACGAGGAGGTGGAGGGCACCGCGGGTGAGGCCCCCGAGGTGGTGACCCTGGTCGACGGTCCCGATTCCGTGGACGCCCTGGACGTTCCGGTCGACACCGAGAAGCTCATCTGGCTCTCCCAGACCACCCTGAGTGTGGACGAGACCATGGAGACGGTCCGCCGTCTCAAGGAGAAGTACCCCACGCTCATCGACCCGCCGTCGGACGACATCTGCTACGCCACGCAGAACCGCCAGAGCGCGGTCAAGGCCATGGCCCCGGACTGCGACCTGGTGATCGTCGTGGGGTCCAAGAACTCGTCCAATTCCGTGCGCCTGGTCGAGGTGGCCCTCCAGGCCGGCGCCCGCGCCTCGTATCTGGTGGACTACGCCGACGAGGTGGATCCCGCCTGGCTCGAGGGCGTGCGCACCGTCGGGGTGACTTCCGGCGCCTCGGTGCCCGAGATACTCGTCCGCGGCGTGATCGAGCTGCTGGACGCACATGGATACCACGATGTGGAGACCGTGCGCACCGCGCAGGAGACCGTCACGTTCGCGCTGCCCCGTGAGCTGAGGATCACCGAGAAGAGTTCCTGACCCGGCTCGGCTCGGTCGACGACGCGCCCCGCCGCACTCCGCCGCTCAGCGGCGGGCGTGTGCCGGGGCGCTTCTGTGTGCGCGCGGCGCGGGGCGGGAGTTGCGTGGCTCGAGAACGAACGCGCGGATCAGTGCCAACGCCACCACGACGACCGTGGTGGTGACCATCAGCGGGAACCGGGTCGCGAGCGGCAGGGCGATCGAGATGATTTGGGTGCGGGAGAACAGTTCAGAACCCCCGCCCACCCCGGCGATCACGTAGACCAACGGCACCAGTACCGCCATGATGATCGGCGGCTGCACAGCGGCCACGAACAGGGCGCGCCGCGACACCATCAGCACCGCGAGCACACTGCCCACGAAGAACGCGACCGTGAACGCGCCGCCGAGCTCGCCCGAGAGAGAATCGATCGCCACCCCGGTCAACGAGACAGCCACCGTCAGCAGAACCGCGGTCCATGCGGGCAGGCCTCGCAGCGACGGCACCACGGACCTCTCGTCAGCGGGCACCCGTCCACTTCTGCGTCTACTCACGGGAGACGACTCTAACCCTCGAGCCGTCGGGCGAGGAATCGGCCGAATCGCCGCAACGGATTGGGCTTCTGCTCGGCAGGGGAGGGGCGCTCGCCCGTCATCGCGGCCGGATCGACGGGGCCGGCAGGGGGCAGAGATTCCGGGGACGTCCCGGGGTCACTGGTGGACGGTTGACCGTCGGCGTCGTCGTCCTCGGTCTCCACCACCACCGGAACAGCCTCGGACACCTGCATGCCGTCGGGCGTGGCGATATCAGGTCTCTCGTCTTTGATCCCGGCCATGATCTCGCTGCTGCTCTTACGTAGGGCGGCGAACCGGGAGCTGGACATTTCGCCGAGCCAGGCCGTCAATCTGCCTTCGTCCGTCGCGGACGCCAGATCGGAGGCAGTGACGTCGCCCGTACGCAGATCGATCTGCTCGCCGATGTAGCGCAGGATCACCGCGATCACCGCCAGCACCGGAACTGCCAGGAGTGCGCCGATGATGCTGAACAGGGCGCCACCGGCGGCCACGCCGAGCAGGATCACCACTGGGTGGAGGTTCATCGCCCGCGATTGGAGGATCGGCTGGAGCACGTTGCTCTCCAGCTGCTGCACCGCGATGATCACCACCAGCACGATGATCGCGGTGGTCAGACCGTTGGCCACGAGGGCGATGAGGACGGCCAGCGCGCCCGCGGTGATCGCACCGACGATCGGGATGAAGCCGGCCAGGAACGTGATGACCGCCAGCGCCCACGCCAGTGGGACCCCCAAGAGCACCAGGGCGAGACCGATGAAGAAGGCGTCGACGAACGAGACGATCGCCTGCGTACGGACGAATCCACCGAGGGTGTTCCAGCAGCGGGTGAGCACCTCGGTGAGGTGCCGCCCGGCGTTACGGCCGACGGTACGGCGGACGAACGGCAGGAACCGGGGGCCGTCCTTGATGAAGAAGAACGTCAGCACCAACACCAGAACGAGGGTCACGACAAACGATCCGACTGCGCTCACGCCCGTGAAGACGCCGGTCGCGATCTGGTCGCCCCTGTCCTGCAGGGTGCTGCTGAGCTGGTTGAGAACTCTGTCGAGTTGCTCGTCGCGGATGTTGAGGGGAGGGCCGCGCAGCCAGTCCTGGACTTCGCCGATCGCCTCGGAGGTCTGATCGGCGAGCTGCACACTCTGTTCGACGATCGATGGTGCGATCAGGGCGATGATCCCCGAGATGATCCCCAGTGCGCCCACGATCGAGATGAGTGAGGCCAGGGACGCCGGCACCCGATGCCGGACCATCCAACCGGTGGGTGGCCACAGCACTGTGGCGACGATGATCGCCAGCAGGATCGGCAGGATACCCACCCACAACGCGCCGCCGACCTGCGAC
This sequence comes from uncultured Dietzia sp., assembly GCA_946570335.1. Lineage (GTDB taxonomy): Bacteria > Actinomycetota > Actinomycetes > Mycobacteriales > Mycobacteriaceae > Dietzia. The sequence goes on from CAMNYG010000077.1 coordinate 4,135, forward strand.
AGCAGCCAGCCGGCCACGAGCACGATCGACAGTCTCAGCGCCCAGTCGGTGAGCCAGCGGCCACCTATGCCGATCAGAACTGACCGGTCGACGTGGGGCTCGTCGGACTCCTGCGTGGGTGGACGCACCGGCTCGTCACTCATGGGACTCATGATGACAGAGTGAGCGGCCGGGCGCCTCCCGATGCGTGCGTGGGTGGCGAGGCGGGGCCGGGCGGGCGTGGGACGTACACTCGGGCCTCGTGAGCCTCACTCTCGGAATCGTCGGACTGCCCAACGTCGGTAAGTCGACCCTGTTCAACGCCCTGACGAACAACGACGTCCTCGCGGCGAACTACCCGTTCGCCACGATCGAGCCGAACGTCGGGGTCGTCGACCTGCCCGACCCACGACTGAACCGCCTGGCCGAGATCTTCGGCTCGGAGCGGATCCTGCCCGCCGTGGTGTCGTTCGTGGACATCGCCGGAATCGTCAAAGGCGCCAGCACCGGCGAGGGGATGGGCAACAAGTTCCTCGCCAACATCCGCGAGGCCGACGCGATCTGCCAGGTCGTGCGCGTGTTCGATGACCCGGATGTCATTCACGTCGACGGCAAGGTCGACCCGATGGCCGACATCGACGTGATCGCCACCGAGCTGATCCTCGCGGACCTCGAGACCATCGAGAAGGCCATCCCGCGACTGGAGAAGGACTCGCGGAAGGACAAATCACTCGTCGCACTGCTGGACGAGGTGCGCAAGGCGCAGGCCGTGCTCGAGGACGGGCGCACCCTGTTCAAAGCCCAGGACGAGATAGACCGCGGACTGCTGCGGGATCTGCACCTGATGACCGCCAAGCCGTTCCTCTACGTCTTCAACGCCGACGAGTCCGTGCTCACCAGCGAGGATCGCAAGGCCGAGCTGAAGGCGGCCGTGGCCCCGGCCGACGCAGTGTTCCTCGACGCCAAGGTCGAGGCCGAACTCCAGGAGCTCGACGAGGACGACGCCATGGAGCTGCTCGAGTCGATCGGTCAGACCGAGCCCGGCCTGAACGCACTCGCCCGGGCCGGGTTTCACACCCTCGGTCTGCAGACCTACCTGACCGCCGGCCCCAAGGAAGCTCGAGCCTGGACCATTCGCAAGGGTGACACGGCCCCCAAGGCCGCCGGCGTGATCCACACCGACTTCGAGAAGGGCTTCATCAAGGCCGAGATCGTCTCGTTCGACGACCTCGACGCCGCCGGCTCGATGGCCGCCGCGAAGGCCGCAGGCAAGGTGCGGATGGAAGGAAAGGACTATGTGATGGTCGACGGCGACGTGGTGGAGTTCCGCTTCAACGTGTGAGGCACGACGGTTGGTCGCCGGCAGTCGGCGTCCAACTGCCGGCGGCCGACACATGCTCTGTTCGTACGCGGTCGAGCGGACGCGGTGGCGTCCGTATGCTCGACTGCTTCGCAGAATAGCGCCGTATGGCCGTGGGCTCTGCATCGGAAGAGCGGCTCGACGAGCTCACCGCGCGTGAGCGGGAGGTGCTCGTGTATACAGGACGCGGGCTGTTCAACGCGGAGACCGCCGCGGAGCTGGTCATCTCGGAGAACACCGCGCGTGTGCACGTGCTGCGCATCCTCGCCAAGCTTCAGCTGCGCGACCAGGCCCAAGCGGTCGTTCTCGCCCACCGCCTGGGCCTGGCCCCCGCGTCCGGGTGGGCAAGCGCCCTAGGGCGTGTCTCCCATAGCTGAGCGGTGACCCGCGAGACGGTGTCCGTATGGCACAGACGAAGTCAAGGTTTCGCCAGTTCACCGATGAGCAGTGGGAGCGGATCGAGCCCCTGCTGCCCTCCAACCAGGGGCGGCAGGGGCATCCGTTTCGCGACAACCGCAAGGTGGTCGAGGGCATCATCTACCGCTACCGGACAGGGATTCCGTGGCGTGACCTGCCGCGAGATGAGTACGGCCCGTGGCAGACGGTGTGGAAACGCCACGCTCGATACGCCGAGGACGGCACCTGGGACCGGGTCCTGCAGGCAATCCTGGCTGACGCCGACGCCGACGGGATGATCGACTGGAACGTCTCGGTCGACGCCACCATCTGCCGCGCCCACCAGCACGGCACAAATACGACCCGCCCTGAGCAGGACACAGGGGGCTCGATCGAATCACAAGAATCGCCCCGCAGCCGAGTGTGAACCTGCAGGTCACGGCATCGGCAGGTCGCGTGGCGGACTGACGACCAAAATCCACAGCGCCGTCGACGGCCGCGGGCGACCGCTGGCGAACGTGGTCACCGGCGGCCAACGCAACGACGGTGCGATGCTCGAACAGGTGCTCGCCGACATCCACGTTCCCCGCCACGGGCGGGGCCGGCCCCGCACCCGCCCAGACGCGGTGATCGCCGACAAGGCGTACTCGTCCGGAACCATCCGCCGCCAGCTCCGCAACCGGG